>NZ_JBAGKI010000017.1:0-101504 GCF_036689795.1 Micromonospora palythoicola
GACCGCGCCAAAGGGGGGGCGTTGTTCCCCGCCCCCCCTCGGGTGGGGGGGGGGTCGGCCGGCGAGCCGGCCGAGCGCCCCCCGGAACGTCCGGCGACCTGGGGAGACCTGGTGGTCGATCGGGCCGGGCACCTGGTCACCTGGCGCGGTGCACCGCTGGTGCTGACCCGCACCGAGCGGGAACTGCTGGCCCGGCTGGTGAGCCCGCCGATCACGTTGTGGAGCTACGAACGGCTGTTCGCCTCCGTCTGGGGCGGCGCCTACCTCGGCGACACCGCGATTCTGCACTCGGCGGTGAAGCGGCTGCGCCGCAAGCTGCGGACGCTGTCCGACGGCCCGCAGGTGCAGACGGTACGCGGCGTCGGCTACCGGTTGAGCATGCCGCCGGAGGCCGGCGACGGGCGTCCCAACGGGAGGTCGCACCAGACGTGACACGATGACCGGGTGAGCAGCGCCGTCCATGCCGAGTACCCTTCGCCGACCGGCCCCCGGCCCCCGGCCACCGGCTCCCGGTTGCCGCGTTGGCTGATCGCGGCGACCGCGCTGTGGGCGGTGCTGTTGGCCGGCCTCACCTGGAGGTCCGTGGCCGAGGATCCGCCGACCGTCCGTGAACAGCGCACCCTGTCGCAGGCCGGGCCGGTGGTCGACGGCGCGATAGGTGAACTGGTCGCGGCGGCCGGCGGCGGTGTGCCGGCGCTGAGCCCACCCGAGGTGGACCGGGGCTGCCGGATCAGCCCGTTCGCGGACGGTGCGTCGTTGACCCGGGCGGTCGATCTGGCCGCACCGGTGGGCGAGGAGCGGGCCCTGCTGGAGCAGATCGCCGAGCGGCTGCCCGAGCGGTGGCGGGCCGGTGTCCGGCTCACCCCGGAAGGTCCGCGCCTACGCGGCGACGCGGGCGAGTTCGTCACCGTGACCGGACGGCCGGCGACCGACGGCCGGATCCGGTTCACTGTCGACACCGGGTGCCGGCCGGTGGGCGACGACTACAGCGCCGGCTCCGCCGCGGCCGGCCCGGAGGCCGACGCACTGGCCGAGGCGGTGCGGGCGCTGAACGGCCGGCCCGGCGGCCCCGATTCGGTGACGAGCGCCCCCTGTCCCGGTGGCGCGACGGCCCGTACCGTCCGCGCCGTCGTCGACCCGGTGGCCGCGACGCCGCAGGCCGCGCTCGCGCCGCTGGCCGGCGGCACACCGGTGGTGGAAACCCCCGAGGTGTACGCCTACCGGCGCGCCGGTGTCGCGGTGCTCGCCGATCTCCAGCCGGACCGGGTCGTGGTCTCCGCGACGACGGGTTGCGCCGGCTGAGCCGCGAAACGTCGTTGCCGGTCAGTCAGGTCGGGCCGGCCCCTGGTCGCGACTGCGACCCAGCGCGTCGACCCGGCCCCACCTGCCGGGGATGTCCAGCAGTTCCACCCGGCCCATCCCGGCCGGCACGTACGGGTCGATGATCAGGTGCTCGCCCTGTGGTTCGAGGCCGAGCATCACCCGCAGCAGCAGCAGCGGCGTGCCCGCCGACCAGGCCTGCGGGCTGCACGCGGTCGGGTACTCCACCGGGTAGTCGGTCAGGTCACGTTCGTAGCCGGCGAAGGCCTCCGGCAGCCGGCCGAAGAAGTAACGGGACGCCGCGAACATCGACTCGCAGATCCGTCCCGCCTCCTCCCGGAGACCGTACTTCCACAGACCCCAGGCGATGATCGAGTTGTCGAACGGCCAGACGGTGCCGACGTGGTAGCCGATCGGGTTGTATCGGCCCTGGTCGTCGGCGAGGGTACGGACGCCCCAACCGGAGAAGAGCCGGGGACCGAGCAGGTGTTCGGCGACCCGTCGGGCCCGGGACTCGTCGACGATGCCGCTCCAGAGCAGGTGCCCGATGTTGGAGGTGAGCGCGTCGACCTGGCTGCCGTCGGAGTCCAGGGCCAGTGCGTAGTACTCCTTGTCCGGCAGCCAGAAGTCCCGGTTGAAGCGTTCCTTCAGATCGGCGGCCTCACGTTCCAGCCGGTCGGCGTAGACCGGGTCGTTCCAGCACAGTCGGGCCAGCCGGGCACCGCGCAGCTTGGCGTCGTAGGCGTAGCCCTGCAACTCACAGGTCGCCCGGGGAAAACTCGGCAGCCGACCGTCGGAGTAGCAGATCGCGTCCCAGGAGTCCTTCCAGCACTGGTTCTCCAGCCCGACCTGAGGGCTGCGGGTCTGGTACCAGACGTACCCGGTGCCGAGCAGGTCGCCGTAGGTGTCAATCCAGGTCAGCGCGGCCCGCACCGAGAACTCCAGCCGTTTGACCAACTCCACGTCGCCGGTCCACCGCTCGTACTCGTCGAGCAGGATCACGAACAGGGCGGTCGAGTCGGCCGAACCGTAGTACGGCGAGTGCGGCTGCTCCTCGAAGCCGGCGGACTCGCCGTAGCGCAACTCGTGCAGGATCTTGCCCGGCTCCTCGTCGCGGAAGTCGTCCACCCGTTGGCCCTGCAGCCCGGCCAGCATGGTCAACGTCGGCGGGATCAGCTCCGGCACGAACGGCAGCACCTGGAGCGAGGTGAAGATGCTGTCCCGGCCGAACAGTGTCATGAACCACGGCAGACCGGCGGCCATCAGCCGGACGCCGAGCGCGATCGACTCGTACCGCAGCGCGGCCAGGTCGGTCAGGCTGCGCCGGTACGCCCCGGCCATCGGCGCGCAGTCGCAACCCAGCTTGGGTGCCCGGGCGACGAACTCGGCGTGTTCCGCCTCGATCGCCGCCGTCGTCCGGCTGCCCGCGAAGGGCAGCAGGGAGCGGACGTCCTGGCCGCGGGCGCCGTAGATGACGACGTTCACCGTCAACCGGGTGGTCCACTCGCCGTGCGGCCCGATCCGGATCGGGAAGGTCATCCCCCGGCGGTCGACCTGGGCGGCAGCGCTGCTTTCGATCATCGTCTCGCGGTGGAACGCGTCCCGCCGGTAGGTCAGCCGTAGCGAGTTCTCCCCGGGTGCGGTGGTGTTGTGCCCCTTCTTGCGTTGGGTGTCCTTGATCTCGAAGATGTCCGCGAAGTCGGCGGCCATCTCCATCCGGACGGTGAAGTTCATCTCCTGCCCGGAGTGGTTGAGCACGGTCAGTTCCTCGGACAGGTCACCGCTGATCGCCCGACTCCTGATCACCGAGACCTTCGCGTCCAGGAAGTGGGTCGGCTCGCCGGGCACCAGGAAGTAGCGGGTCCGGTGGGACTCGGCGTCGTCGATGGAGAGCGCGTGCAGCCGTTCACCGTCGATCAGCAGCAGCCAGGTGGACAGGAACCGGGTGTCGAAGGAGAACAGCCCGGTGGGAAAGTCCAACGAGGGCTCGACGTCCCCCCGGCGGTCGCTGACCAGGAACGTGTTGCCGTCGAGGATGCTGACCAGTTCCTTCACCGGGTCCACCTGGCGTGCTCGCGGGCGACCTCGCGCGGATCGCGGGTGCCGGGTGCGGTCGGGAAGAACAGGCGGAAGGCGAGAAACAGCACCACGTCGCCGCGAAAGGTGCTCTCGTTACGAAGCACCGCGGAGATCGCCTGCGCACGTCCGGTGACCAGCCGATCGAAGAGATCAGCCCCGCAGTACCAGGTCGCGTCGCCCGGCTCCGCCCCCTGGTCGACCTCCGCCGCGCCGAGCCGCATCCGCACCAGCCAGTGCTCGGTGCGTTGTCCCTCGGACAGGTCGATCCGCAGCGTTCCCGCGACCGGAGTGCGGAGGACTTCCGGGGCGCGGGCCGGCAGGGTCGCGAAGAACTGCTGGGTGGCCTCGGTCACATCCGAATCGTAGGCATTCGCCCGCCTTGCCGGGCGGGTTCCGTCGCCTTCCCAGGCAGCACCCGGTGAGTCCTCCCGAACACTGACCGGCGAGTCAGTAGACGAGCGCCTGCGCGCCCTCGGCCATCGTCTCCTCGACGAAGACGGCCGCCCCGGCGATCCGTACCCCGGGGATCACGTCCCCGGAGTCGATGTCGCGCCGTGCGGCGCACTGGGTGCAGGCCGTCACCGTGCCGGTGGCGAGGATCACATGCAGCAGCTCGGCCAGCGGGGCCGAGTGCGGCAGTTCGAAGCTCTGCGCCCGGCCGGGCAGCGCGAACCAGGTCGACTCCCCGGTCAGCCAGAGGGAGACGGACACCCCGGCGGCGGCTGCGGTGGCCGCCACGGTGAACGCCTGGGCGCACCGTTCCGGTGCGTCGGCACCGGCGGTGGCCTTGACGACGAGAGTGCGGGCCATGCCAGCCAGCATAGGATGACCCGGATGGTCACCGAGATCGGGTTCGTCAGCCTGCTGGTCGCCGGCCTGGGCGCGCTCGCCGGTGGCCTGGTCTACCTGGCGGTACGGATATCGAGAGGCAAGTGGTGAGTGCGGTGGGTGCGAGCAGTGACGACAATCCGTTGGCGCCGCCGCCCTGGCTGAACGCGCCACCGGTGGAGGCGTACCCCTTCGAGGAGAGTCACGATCTGCGGGTCGGCCCGAAGCTGCATCCCGCGCTCGACGGCCTGCTGCCGTACATCGGGGTGTGGCGGGGTCGGGGTCGGGGCGGCTTCCCCACCATCGAGGACTTCGACTTCGCCCAGGAGATCCGGATCAGCCACGACGGGCGGCCGTTCCTGCACTACGAGTCGCGGGCGTGGATCCTCGACGAGCAGAGCCGGCCGGTGCGGCCGGCCGGGCGGGAGGTCGGCTGGTGGCGTCCGGTGCTGGACGGTGACCGGGCCACCGACGAGTTGGAGGCCCTGTTGACCACCCCGACCGGCGTGATGGAACTGCATCTCGGCCGGCGCAAGGGCACCCAGGTGGAGTTCGTCACCGACGCGGTGGTGCGCACCTCCACCGCCAAGGAGGTCACCGCCGGTCACCGCCTCTTCGGCATCGTCGAGGGGGCCCTGCTCTACGCGCAGGACATGGCCGCTGTCGGTCAGCCGCTGTCTCCGCATCTGTCCGCCCGCCTCATCCGGGTGGCCGGCTGACCCGCTCCGTGGCGGGCCTGCCCGGCCGCCCTAGGGGAGGCGGCAGGTGAGGCCGTGGCCTACGGCAGCGGGAAGCCGAGCAGTTCCTGCAACGGGCGGGTCAGCGGGCTGAGCGGCAGTGGTTCGGCGTCGAGGGCGCGCACCGCGACCAGGCCGCGTACCGACGAGGTGAGCCATACCCCGTCGGACCCACGCAGGTCCGTCGGGGTGACCATGCGTTCGGCGGCCCCGCAGCCGACGTCGGCGCTGTGGGCGAGCAACCAGGCGGCGGTGGTGCCGGGCAGGATGCCGGTGCGTCGGGCGGGAACGGTGCACAGCGTCTCCCCGGCCAGCCAGACGAGGTTGGCGGTCGGGCCTTCCAGGGCGTACCCGTCGGAGGAGATCCAGAGCACGTCGTCCACGCCGGCCCGGGCGGCCCAGCGCCGGGCGGCGCTGCTCGCCCCGTACGACGTGGACTTGATGCCCGCCGGCAGCCAGTCCAGTTCCGGACGGGCCTCGGCGGGCACGCCCAGCGAGAGGGTGGCCACCCGCACGCCGTCGTGTCGGGCCTGCCGGGCCGTGGCGGGCACCTCCGAGAGGGTGGCGTACACCGTGGGTGGGCCGCCGCTCTCCGGCCCCCGGGTGCAGACCAGCCGCAGCGCGCCCTCCATCTCAGCGGGCCAACCGGCGGCCACCTGGTCCAGCAGCTCGACCAGGGCGTCGTCCGCCGGCAGGGTCAGTTCCACGGCCGCCGCGCCGGCCCGCAGCCGGGCCAGGTGCTCCTGGCGCAGCCAGGGCCGCCCGTCGCGGAGGTGCATGGTCTCGAACAGTCCGTCGCCGCGCAGCACGCCGAGATCGTCGCCGCGCAGCATCGGCTCGCCGGCCGGCAGCCGCCCGCGACCCAGCACGCCGATCCGCGAGGTCACCACGGGGGCCGAGCATAGTGCGGCGCCGGTCGCGTCGGGAGGTGCGCGCCGGCCCGAACTATGATCGGGGGGTGTCCGAATCCTCCCTCGCGGAACTGCTCCGCGCCCGTGGGCTGCGGCTGACGGCGCAGCGACAGCTGATCCTCCAGGCGGTGCTGGACCTGGGGCACGCCACCCCTGAGCAGGTGCACACCGCCGTACGCGAGGTCGCCGCCGGGGTCAACATCACCACCATCTACCGCACGCTGGAGCTGCTGGAGCGGCTCGGCCTGGTCACCCACACCCACCTCTCGCACGGGTCGCCGACCTACCACGCCGCCGGTGAGGACCAGCACGTGCACCTGGTCTGCCGCGAGTGCGGCGCGATCGACGAGATGGATCCGGAACTGATGCGCCCGCTCTCCGACCAGCTGGCCGGGGAGCGGGGCTTCCGGGTGGACATCGGGCACGTCTCCTTCTTCGGCCTCTGCGCGCGGTGCGGAAACGGGGAGCAGTCATGATCGACATCGCGGGCGCGGTGGCCGTGGAGAGCATCGACGAGGCCAGCCGGGACCAGCCGGAGCCGGTGCACGCCGCGGCCGGGGTGCGGGGCGTGGCGGCGCACTACGGCGACCCGATGCGTGAGCAGCGCCAACTGGACACCGAGGTCGGCCTGGTGGACCGGTCGCACCGGGGAGTCGTCGCGGTGCCGGGTGCGGAGCGCATCTCCTGGCTGCACACCCTCACCACCCAGCACCTCGCCGAGCTGGGGCCGTGGCAGGGCACCGAGCTGCTCGTACTCTCACCGCACGGCCATGTCGAGCAGCACGCCATGGTGGCCGAGGACGGCGACACCACCTGGCTCGACACCGAGCCGGGGGCGACCGGCGGGCTGCTGACGTACCTGGAGAAGATGCGTTTCTTCAGCCAGGTGGACCCCCGTGACGCCACCGCCGAGCACGCACTGCTGTCGCTGGTCGGGCCGAAGGCCGTCGAGGCGCTGGCGTTGCTCGACGTGCCGCCGCTCGCCGAGCCGGACGTGGTGGCGCTGCCCGGCCCGAAGTTCCGGTCGGGCGAACTGCCGCCCCGCCCGACCGCCCGCTACCACGTCGGGCCGCTGCCGCAGGGCGGCTGGGCCCGACGCGGCCCGCTCGGCGTGGACCTGCTGGTTCCCCGGCCCGCGATGGACCAGGTGGTCGCGCGACTGCGCGACAACGGGGTGCCCCCGGTCGGGCTGTGGGCGTACGAGGCGGTGCGGGTGGCCGCCCGGCGGGCCCGGGTCGGCGTCGACACCGACCACCGGACGATCCCCGCCGAGGTGGACCTGATCGCCCCGGCCGTGCACCTGGACAAGGGCTGCTACCGGGGGCAGGAGACGGTCGCCCGGGTGCACAACATGGGCCGCCCGCCGCGCCGACTGGTGCTGCTGCACCTCGACGGGGTGGCCTCCGACCAGCTGCCGGTCGCCGGTACCCCGGTGACCCTGGACGGCCGTCCGGTCGGCTTCGTCGGCACCGCGGTGCTTCATCACGAGTTGGGCCAGGTCGCGCTTGCGGTGGTCAAGCGCTCGGTGCCCGACGACGCCGCGCTCCGCGTCGGCGACAGCGCCGCCGCCATCGATCCCTCGTAGGGCGTTTCCGGAACCGGCCGACCAGTCGGCGAGGATCCGGAGCCCTGCGCCCGGTCCCCTGATCCGGCGGTCGCCCGGTGTGGCTACCCCGCCGACCCCGCGGCTGACCGGGGGCGCTCTAGGATCGCCGGCATGACGACAGGGACGTTGATCACGGTTGCCCCCACCGGTGCGGAGTCGGCGAAGACGGAGGTTCCGGCGCTGCCGGTGACCCTCGACGAGCTGCTGCTCACCGCCAAGGAGTGCGAGGCGCTGGGTGCCGCCGTGATCCACGTGCACATCCGCGACGACGAGGCCCGGCCGACCCTGGACCCGGGCCGGCTCGGCGCGACCGTCGCGGCGCTGCGGGAGAGCACCGATCTCATCGTGCAGTTGTCCACCGGAGGCGCGGTCACCGATCCCGAGGCCGACCGGCTCGCGGTGCTGGACGCCGCGCCGGACATGGCCTCCTGCACCATGGGCACGGTCAACTTCGGTGACCAGGTCTTCCTCAACCGGTGGGAGTTCGTCGTCGAGCTGCACACCCGGATGCAGGAGCGGGGCATCGTGCCGGAGTACGAGATCTTCGATCTCGGTCACCTCAGCGCCCTGCAGCGCCTGTTGGGCAAGTACGGCCTGCCGCACGGCGGCCACGTCCACGTCGACTTCGTGATGGGGGTGCCGGGCGGCATGCCGGGCACCACCGCGACGCTCGTGGCGGCCCAGCAGATGCTCCGGGACCTGCCGGAGGGCACCACGTTCTCGGCGACCGGCATCGGCCGTACCAGTCTTCCGGTGCTGCTCGCCGCGCTCTCGGCCGGTGGCCACCTGCGGGTCGGGATGGAGGACACGGTCACGTACGCGAAGGGCCGTCCGGTGGAGTCGAACATGCAACTGGTCGCGCGGGCGGTCGGCTTCGCCCAACTCGCGCAGCGTCCGCCGCTGAACACCGCCGAGGCCCGGGAGCTGCTCGGCCTGTAAGGCGCGGGTTGCCCGGCGTTCTTTACCCCCGGAGGTGGAGTACCAGCTCACCCCGGGGTGAACGCGGTCGGACACCTCGGTACCGTCCACGTCGTGGGAAAGACGTACGAGGGCGGCGTGCCGCTCGCCGAGGTGGTCCGGTCCGGTTTCGTGGAGGGCGTGCACCGTGGCTCGGTGGTGGTGCTCGACGGCACCGGCGCGCCGCTGGCCGCCGCGGGTGACGTCACCTCGCCGATCTTCCCGCGCTCGTCGAACAAGCCGATGCAGGCGGTCGGCATGCTCCGCGCCGGGCTGTCGCTCGCCGACCCCGCCGACCTGGCCGTCGTCGCGGCCAGCCACGCGGGCGAGGAGTTCCACCTGGCCCGGGTCGCCGGGCTGCTCGCGGGTGCCGGGCTCGACGCGGACGCGCTGCACTGCCCGCCGGAGTTGCCGGTGGGTGATCTCGCGCGAACGGCCGTGCTGCGCGCCGGGGGCGGCCCGAGCCGGCTCCAGATGAACTGCTCCGGCAAGCACGCCGGGATGCTGTTGACCTGCCGGTCCGCCGGTTGGCCGATGGAGGGCTACTGGCGTGCCGACCACCCGCTGCAGCGCCGGCTGCGCGACACGGTGGAGGAGTTCACCGGCGAGGAGGCGGTGGCCGTCGGCGTCGACGGCTGTGGCGCTCCGGTGCTGTCCGCGTCGTTGACCGGACTGGCCACGGCGTACCTGCGGATGGTCACCGCCGAGGGCGACAGCGGAGCGGGTCTGGTGGCCCACGCGATGCGGGCCCACCCGGAGGTGGTCGGCGGTACGCAGGCGGACGACACCCGGCTGATGCGTGGCGTACCCGGACTGCTGGCGAAGATCGGCGCGGAGGGTGTCATCGCCGCGGCGCTGCCCGACGTCGGTGCCGTGGCGCTGAAGATCGACGACGGTGCCGCCCGGGCCCGGATGCCGGTCCTGGTCTCGGCCCTGCGCCGACTCGGCGTGGACGCTCCCGTGCTTGCGGAGTTCGCCGAGGTGCCGATCTTCGGCGGCGCCCTCCCCGTCGGCGCCACCCGCCCCCTCTGGTAACCACCCCACCGCTACCACCCCCGGACCACCTCGTCGATCTTGCACTTTTCGTCGCCGCAAAACAGCCTGAACCCGGCGTTTCGGCGACCGAAAGTGCAAGATCGACGAGATGGGTGGGGGTGGGGGTGGGGAGGGGGAGGGGTGGTTTTTAGGGGAGGAAGGTTAGGAGTTGGTGGTTGATTTCGGTGGGGTGTTCCAGGGGTAGTAGGTGGGCGGCGTTGGGTAGGTCGGGGATGCGCACCGCCTGTGGTGCCTCGGCCGCGATGCGGTCGGCCAGGTGCCGGATGTCGGGTACGTCCGCCGCGCCGGCCGCGACCAGTACGGGCATGGTCAGCTCGGCGAGTCGCCCGATGGCCGGTGGGTCGAGTTCGGCCACGTCCACGGCGCTGAGTGCCAGCTCGGCGGCGAGCGCCCGTTCGTCCACCGTGGTGGCGAAGGCGATCAGCTCAGGGTCGACATCCGCGGGTTCGCGGTCCGGGCCGACCACCCAGAACCGCACCTCACCCGCGGCCGTCGCGGCGAAGTCCTCCGGGTCGACGTCGCCGACCAGGTTCTCCCACAACTCGTTCGTCTGCTCCGACCATTCGTGACCGGACACCGCGGTGCCGAGCAGGGCGAGCGCGCTCACCCGGTGCGGGTGGGCGAGCGCGGTGTCGATCGCCACCGCCCCGCCGAAGGAGCAGCCGACCAGCGCCGCGGCGGCCAGTCCGAGGGCGTCGAGCAGCCCGACCACGTCCTCGTGATGGGCGAAGGCGGTCGGCGGCAGTTCGGACTCGCCGTACCCGCGCAGGTCGAGGCTGATGACCCGGTGTCGGGCCGCGAGCGGGCCGACCTGGTCCCGCCACATCCGGCGGTCGGCGATGCCGGCGTGCAGCAGGACGACCGGCGATCCGGTGCCGGCCTCGTCGTACGCCAGCCGGGCCCCGTTTACTTCGATCTTGGTCACACCGCAGGACGGTACGACCGGGTGTGGCGGCTGCGCAAGCGGGTGATGAGACGTTGCTAACTCCGGCTAGCACTTTGCTTGCAGCTGCTAGCGGGGCGGGCTAGCGTTGAGTCATGGCCACTCCCAAGGACCTTCCCGACGTCGGCGGGTTCATTCGTGACCTGCGGCGGAACGCGAAGATTTCGCTTCGGCAACTGGCCGAGCAGGCGGGGGTCAGCAACCCCTACCTCAGCCAGATCGAACGCGGCCTGCGCCGGCCCAGCGCCGAGGTGCTCCAGCAGCTCGCCAGCGCGTTGCGGGTCTCCACTCCGGCGATGTACCTGCGGGCCGGTCTGCTCGACGACAAGGAGGGCCAGGGTGTGCTGGCCGCCATCGCCGTCGACCCAGACCTGACGATGGCTCAGAAACAGTCCCTTACCCAGATATACGAGACATTCCGCCGGGAGAACTCGCGGCTGGCCGAGGCGACCGCGACGATGACCGGCGAGGGCGACGCCCCCACGACGGGCGACCGGACCGGCAGCTCCGTCGGGAGCGGCGAGGCCGGCGTCTCCGAGACGGCTGACGTCACCGCCCCCGACGTGGCGAATCTGGCCGCGACCGGGCCCACCACCGCGGCGGGCACCCCGACGGAGGCGGTGCTGGAATCGGTCGCCGTGACCGAGGCCGGTTCCGCGCCCGCTCCGAACAGCACCCCAGCCAGGAAGGCCGCCCGCAAGGTGGTCCGCAAGACCGCGACCGCGGTCCAGGAGGAGAAGTAGTCATGACCCAGCCGAAGACCAACCGCATCCCTGCCCCGATCTACGCTGCGGCCGGCGCCGGTGAACTGGCCCTGCGGCAGCTGCGCAGACTGCCCACCGTGGTCGGTGAGCTGCGTGACCGGGCCGTCGCCGACGGTGGCCGGGTCGTCAGCGAACTCGGCGGCAAGGCCGTCGTCACCGGCTTCGAGCTGCGTCAGAAGGCCAACGAGACGCTGCGCAACGCCAACCGGACGGCCGAGTCACTGCGGCAGAAGGCCGCACCGGCCGCCGACCTGAACCGGCTGCGTGAGCACGCCGACCTGGCCAAGCTCCGCGAGGCGGCGGATCTGAACAAGCTGCGCGAGACGGCGGATCTGAACAAGCTGCGTGGGGCGGCCGATCTGGACCGGCTGCGCGAGCTGGCCACCCGTAACGCGGCGGTCGTCGTCGCCGGCGCCCAGGCCGCTCAGGAGCGGGCGCTGGCCGCGTACGGGGCGCTGGTGGCGCGGGGTGAGCGGGTCGTCGGCACCGGGGTGCTGGAGGTCGCCGAAACGGTGAACACCGACATCGAGGCGACCGAGGCCAGCGTTGCCGCCGCGCCTGCCGCTCCCGCCCAGGAGACCGCGCCTGCCGCTGTCGAGCAGGCCGACGCCGCACCGGCCGAGGTGCCGAGCCCGGCCGAGGTGGCCGAGATCGTGGAGGCCAAGCCGGCAGCCGCGAAGAAGACCACCCGGGCGAAGTCGACCACCCGGCAGACCGCCGCCAAGCGGACCGACAGCCCGTCGGCGAAGCTTCCCCGGAGCACCAAGCGGAGCCAGTGAGTCGGCAGCCGGCGCCCCCGGGACCGTCCTGTCGCCACGGACCCGGGGTCGCCGGCATAAGCTTGCCGTCATGGCCAACGCCGCGCCGATCTTCGTCTTCGACGTCCGCTACGTGATCGAGCTGATCCTGTTCGTCTTCGCGCTTGTCGTGCAGGGGGTGGCTCTCGTGCACGCCGTGACGCAACGTTCCGATGCGTTCCCGGCCATCGGGACCCTGCCGAAGGGTGGCTGGATCGCGATCCTGGCGGTCACTCTCCTGCTCACCCTGCTCACCCGCTCCACCCTCAGCATCTTCGGGCTGATCGGGGTGGCGGCGGCGCTGATCTACCTGCTCGACGTCCGGGTCGGGCTACGCGACCTGGGCGACAACAGAGGGTCCTGGTGAGAGCTTTCCGCTGGCCACCACCACCGGACGGTGGGCCGCGCACCTGGGGGCCCGGACCGGGCGCCCCGCGCAGCGGCCGGCCGCCGTTGCCGGATCCGGAGACCGAACTGGTCGCCACCCCGCACGGCGTACGACTGGAGCGGCTGGTCACCGGCGTCGGTGACCCGGTCACCGTCTTCGCGCACGGGCTGGCCAACGGCATCGCCACCACCCGACCCTTCGGCAGCGGTGTCACCGGCCGCCGGGTCTTCTTCCAGTTCCGTGGCCATGGCCGTTCCGACGCGCCCGACGGGCCGTGGAGCTATCTGGACCTGTCCCGCGACCTGCGGGCGATCGCCGACCTCAGCGGCGCCACCCGCGCCTTCGGGGCCAGCCTGGGGGCCGGTGCGCTGTGCCGGCTGCTCGCCGAGAGCCCGGAACGGTTCGAGCGGCTGGTCTTCTTCCTGCCCGCCGCGCTCGACCGGCCCCGCGGGCCGCTCGCCCGTGCGCGGCTGAGCGAGCTGTTGGCGGCGGTGGAGAGCGGGGACGCCTCGGCGGCGGCGGAGGTTGTCGCCACCGAGCTGCCACCGGCCGTACGCAACACTCCGGCCGGCTGGGCCTACCTGCGGCAACGGTTGGACCATCTGCTGCGCGACGGCCTCGCCGCCGGGCTTGTCGAGCTGCCGGAGCAGGCGCCGCTGCCCGACGCCGGCGTGCTCGCCCGGGTCTCCGCGCCGGCACTTGTCATCGCCGCCGAGGGCGACGAGCTGCACCCGGTGGAGGTGGCCGAACAACTCGCCGCCGTGCTGCCCCGGGCCACCCTGCACCGCTACGACCGTCCCGGGGTGCTCTGGACGGAACGCGCCGACCTGCGCCGCCGCATCGGCGACTTCCTCAACGGCTGACCGCCGCCGGTCGCCCGGCGTGGGCGCCGCGAGATGCGGCATGTCGCGGCGTTCGGCGTGCGGAAGGGCGCGACACGCGAGATGCGGCATGTCGCGCCATCCCGGCGTGCGGAAGGCGCGACATGCGGCATGCCGTGACGTCCGGCGCGCGGGAAGGTCCGCCATACCGCGTCTCGTGGGTCACAGTCGTCGGTGCGAATACCTGCCACCAGGTGGCAGGTATTGCTGGCAGCGTGAGACGCATGACGAAACCTCTCATCGGAACGGTCGCGCTTGTCGCCGGTGCCACCCGGGGCGCCGGCCGGCAGATCGCCGTGCAACTCGGCGCCGCGGGGGCCACCGTGTACGCGACCGGCCGCAGCAGCCGCGCGGGCCGCTCCGAACTGGACCGTCCGGAAACCATCGAGGAGACCGCCGAACTGGTCACCGCGGCCGGCGGCACCGGCATCCCGATGCGGGTCGACCACCTGGTGCCTGACGAGGTGCGGAACCTGGTCGCCCGGATCGACGCCGAACAGGGCCGGCTCGACGTGCTGGTCAACGACGTGTGGGGGGCCGATCCGCTGATCACCTGGGAGAAGCCGGTGTGGGAGCAGCCGCTGGACGCCGGCTTCCGGACCCTGCGGCTGGCCGTCGACACGCACGTGATCACCAGTCACTTCGCGTTGCCGCTGCTGATCCGCCGTCCCGGCGGACTGGTGGTCGAGATCGGTGACGGCACGAAGGCGTACAACGACGAGAACTACCGGCTCTCGGTCTTCTACGACCTGGCCAAGACCTCGGTCAACCGGCTCGCCTTCGACTGGGCCCACGAACTCAGGCCGTACGGAGCCACGGCGGTCGCGCTCACCCCGGGCTGGATCCGCTCCGAGGCGATGCTCGAGCACTTCGGCGTCACCGAGGCCAACTGGCGCGACGGCGCGGCCAAGGACCCGCACTTCCTCATCTCGGAGACCCCGGCGTTCGTCGGCCGAGCCGTCGCCGCGCTCGCCGCCGACCCGGACCGGGCGCGCTGGAGCGGCCGCTCCGTCTCCGCCGGGGAACTGGCCCGGGTGTACGGCTTCACCGACGTCGACGGCTCCCAGCCGGACGCCTTCCGCTACATCAGCGAGGTGGTCGACGCCGGCAGACCCGCCGACGTCACGGGCTATCGCTGATCCTCCCGCCCCGGCGTCCGCCCGTCCGAGCGGCCCCGGTCGGCATTCACCCGGCCGGCGCCGCCCGGTCGGGAGACCGCTCGTCGCCGGTGTGGTACAGCGCGGCGGCTCGCCTCGCCGCCTCGGCCAGCCGCGACCGTAGCTCCGGCGGCTCGATCACCTCCACCTCCGGCCCGAGCGCCAGGAGTTGGGTGTAGGCCACGTCGACGGACTCGACGGGCAGGCGGGTCCGTACCCAACCCTGCCCGTCGGGTTCGTCCGCGGCGGCGACCGCGGCCTCGTACCCGAACGGGATCTCGGCGAGCTGACGGAGCCGGCGCAGGCCGGCGGGGCTCAGCCGGATCGTCACCTCGGCCCGCAGCATGCCGCGCAGGAACTCCTCAGCCCGCGCCCGCCAGTGGCCGGCCAGGTCGAACCCGGGCTCCCGGTCGAAGCTCTCCTCGTGCGGCTCGACCGCGGTGACCCGGTCCACCCGGTACGTGCGCACATCGTCGCCGACCCGACCGACGAGATACCAGGTACCGCTCTTGAGGACCAGGCCGTAGGGGCAGACCCGGCGGGTGACCTCGTGCTCCCCGCGCCGGTAGCGCAGGGTCACCACCCGGTCCCGCCAGACCGCGCCGGCCAGCTCGGCCAACCACCGTGGCGGTGCGGTCTCGCGGTACCAGCCCGGCACGTCCAGATGGAACCGCTGGCCGGTGCGTGCGGGGGCGTCGCGCAGGTTCGGCGGTAGCGCCGCGAGGATCTTCAGTTCCGCCGCCGCCACCGCGTCGGCCAACCCCATGTCACCGGCCGGGCCGGGCAGTCCGGCCAGGAAGAGCGCCTCGGCCTCGTCCCGGGTCATGCCGGTCAGCCGGGTCCGGTAGCCGCCGAGCAGCCGGTAGCCGCCGGCCCGCCCCCGGTCGGCGTAGATCGGCACGCCGGCGGCGGAGAGCGCCAGCACGTCCCGGTAGACCGTCCGCTCGGACACCTCCAGTTCGCGGGCCAGCTCGGCCGCCGTCATCACCTCACGGGCCTGCAGCAACAGCAGCAGGGAGAGCAACCGGGACGCCCGCACCGACACTCACCGTCCGCCGGGGGTCAACAACCCCCGGTCGTACGCGACCGCGACCGCGGCGGCCCGGTCGTTGACCCCGAGCTTGGCGTAGACGTGCAGCAGGTGGGTCTTCACCGTGGCCTCGCTGATGAACAGGCGCGCGGCGGCGTCGCGGTTCGACGAGCCCCGGGCCACCAGGGTGAGCACCTCCAACTCGCGTTGGCTCAGCGGTTCCCCGGCCGGCTGGCGTGGCGTGCGCAGGCGACCCATCAGCCGGCCGGCCACGCTCGGCGAGAGCACCGCCTCCCCCCGGGCGGCGGCGCGTACCGCCCGGACCAGCTCGTCGCGGGGCGCGTCCTTGAGCAGGTAGCCGGTGGCGCCCGCCTCGATCGCCGGCAGCACGTCCGCGTCGGTGTCATAGGTGGTCAGTACCAGCACCTTCGCCGGGCTGTCCGTCGCGACGAGGCGGCCGATCGCGGTCACCCCGTCCATCCCCGGCATCCGCAGGTCCATCAGCACCACGTCGGGGCGGCTGCGGGCGGCCATCGTCAGGGCCTCGGCGCCGTCCGCCGCCTCGCCGACCACCTCGAACCCGGGGTCACCGGCGAACATGCCGCGCAGCCCGTCGCGCACCACCGGGTGGTCGTCGACGATGAGCAGGCGTACCGGTCCGGTCATGCGGCCGCTCCCGGCAGGGCCGGTACCGAGGCCGAGACGGCGGTGCCGCCACCCGGCTCGGACTCGACCGCAAGTTGGCCACCGACCCGGGTCACCCGCTGCCGCATCGCGGTCAGGCCGTAGCTTCCGTCCTGGTCCGGCGTCGCCGGCCGGTCGGCCACGTCGAATCCCGATCCGTCGTCGCGGACGTCCAGGGTCACGACGTCCGACATGTACGACAGGGTCAGCCCGACCCGGGAGGCGGCGGCGTGCCGGGCCACGTTGCTCAACGCCTCCTGCGCCGCCCGCAGCAATGTCACCTCGATCTCCGGGTGCAACGGCCTGGGTGTCCCTGTCGTGTTGACGTCGGCCGCCACCCCGTGCAGGGCCGACCAGCGCTCACCCAGCTCGGAGAGCGCGTCGGGAAGGCGGGCCGTCTCCAGCGGCTCGGGGCGCAACGCCCGGACCGACCGGCGGGCTTCGGTGAGGCTCTCCCGGGCCAGTGCCAGGGCGTTGTCGATGTGCCGACGCCGGTCCGCCGAGCGGTCACGGCTCTGCTCGGCCGCCTCCAGTTGGGTGATGATGCCGGTCAGTCCCTGCGCCAGGGTGTCGTGGATCTCCTGTGCCATCCGGTGCCGCTCGTCAAGCACGCCCGCCTCGCGGGCCTGCGTGATGAGCTGGGCGTGCAGCCCTTCGTTCTCCCGTACCGTCTCGGCGAGTTGCCGGTTGGCCGCGGCGAGGTCCGCCACCAGCCGCTTGCGCCTGGCGTCCTCCCGTTCACCGAGGAGGTTGAACCAGCTGACCGCACCGGCCAGGAGCAGGTTGACAAGCACCAGCACCAGCCACAGCGGCCAGTTCGACCACGAGGACGGCAGGCCACCACCCTGCGCGGTGGCGACCAGCACGGCGGTCGCGGCCATCCCGACGAAGCGCCATCGTCCGTTGAGCACGAGGAAGGCGTGCAGGAAGCCGACCCAGGCGAAGAAGCCGTACCACGGGCTCGCGGCCACCAGCGCGGTGGCGAAGATGAGCAGCCCGACGTAGTAGAGCGTCATCGGCCGCCGTCGTCCCGGCCACTGCGGAGACAGGATGACGAACCAGGTGACCCAGCAGGCGGTCAGCCCGGCGACGACCAGGGTGGGCAGCATCGGCAGCCCGCGCGGTGCCGGTGCGAAGGCGGCCAGCAGCGAACCGACGAGCAGCCCGCCGTAGGGCAGAAGGCGGTGCAGCCGCGCCTCGCGTGCCCGCCAGCTGGCCAGTCGGTCCTCGTGGGCGGGCAGGGCGTCGTCGCGGCTGGCCGTCGGGTCCCCGCCGCCGCAGCTCGTCCCGTCCCCACTCACCATGCGCTCACTCCCAGCGGAACAGCTTCGCCGCTGCGGCGCCGGCCGCCACGGCGATGACCGCCATTATCCCCAGGTGCAGCGGGTGCGGTGCGGTGCCGGTCCAGGCGTCGAGCAGCGCCTGGACCCCGGGTGGCGTGTAGGCGCCGACGTCCGCGAGGAAGCCGGGCAGCAGGAACCGGGGCAGGTACACCCCGCCGAAGAACATGATCAGCATGAATACCGGTACCGCCAGGGCCTGGGCCGACCTGGCGGTGGGCGCGACCGCCGCCACCAGCAGTCCCACCGCGAGCAGTGCGCCCGTACCCAGGACGAGCGCCGCCGCGAACCCGAGCGGATGCCGCGGCAGCGGGATGCCGAACGCGACCCGGGCGACCACTGCGAGGAGCACCGCGCTGGTCAGGATGCCCACCAGGGCCAGCACGAGCTGAGCGGCCAGCAGCGCCAGCGGACTCGCCGGTGTGGTGGCCAGTCGGCGGAGAATGCCGCGCTCCCGGTAGGTGGCCAGCACTGAGGGCAACGCGTTCACCGCGACCATCGCCAGCGTGACCACGAGCAGCGACGGAGTGAAGTACGCGATGAAGGACTTGTCGTCGAGGTCCGGACTGGGTTCGCGCAGCGTGGGTATCAGCCCGAGCACCACCAGGATCAGGGTGGGTAGGGCGACGGTCAGCACCAGCGTCGGGATGTCCCGCAGGTGCAGCTTCGCCTCAGTCTTGAGGATCTGGCCGAAGGCGTGCATCGAGTTCCCCTCAGTCGGCGAGCCGGCGCCCGGTCAGCTCGACGAAAGCGTCGTCGAGCGTGGCCTGCTCCAGCCGTAGGTCGGCGGCGATGATCTGGTGGCGCGCGAGCACCGAGGTGACCGCGTGCAGCATGTCGGCGGTACCCGTCACCACCACCTGGCTGCCGGTCCGGGTCACCGCGGAGACCTGCGGCAGGTCGGTCAGCAGCCGGTCGTCGAGTGGCGCGGACGGCCGGAACCGGATCCGGTGCTCGGGTACCGCTGCCGAGACCAGCCCGGCCGGGGTGTCCAGGGCCACCACCCGCCCCTTGTCGATCACGGCGAGGCGGTCGCAGAGTCGCTCGGCCTCCTCCATGAAATGGGTGACCAGCAGGATGGTCACGCCGCGGTCCCGGACCCGCTCGATCAGGTCCCAGGTGTCCCGGCGGGCCTGCGGATCCAGCCCGGTGGTCAACTCGTCCAGGATCGCGATCCGCGGGTTGCCGACGAGCGCCAGCGCGATGGAGAGGCGCTGCTTCTGACCGCCGGAGAGCTTGTCGTACGGGGTGTTCCGTTTGCTGTCGAGGCCCAGCTCGTCGATGAGCCGCGCCGGGTCTGCGGGGTCGCGGTAGAACGAGGCGTAGAGCGCCAACGCCTCAGCGACCCGGAGCCGGTCGGGCAGTTGGCTCTCCTGAAGCTGCACCCCTACCTGCTGGCGCAGCCGGGTCGCGTCCCGGCGGGGGTCGAGCCCGAGGACCGACACCCCGCCCCCGTCTGGGACGCGCAACCCGGCGACGCACTCCACAGTGGTGGTCTTGCCGGCGCCGTTCGGCCCGAGAACGCCGAAGATCTCGCCGGCCTCGACGTCGAAGGACACGCCCGCCACCGCCACCGTCTCCCCGTACCGTTTGTGCAGGTTCTTCACCTCGATGACCGGCATGGTCACCGCCTCTCGCCGTCGGGTTCCCGGGTACGACTCAAGGGTCGCGAGAGCACACCGGCGACGAATCGACCGGCTGGAGGTGATCTTGATCGGCTCCGGTTGATTCCGGCGGTCCGTCAACCGGTGGATGCGCCGACGAGTGACTACGCTCCTGGGCGTGCACGCATCCGAGCTTCCCGCCACCGCCGTTGGCGCCGGTCGCCGCTTCCTCGGCGGGGCCACGCTCCTGCTGCGAGGCGTCGGCCTGTACGTACGCAGCCCAGGTCTGATGCTGCTCGGCGTCGTCCCGGCGCTGATCTCCGGCGCGGTCTTCCTGTCCGCGTACGCCCTCCTGGTCTTCTTCGTCGACGACCTGGCCGCCGCGGCCACCCCGTTCGCCGACGACTGGGCCACGACGCCGCGTAGCGCGGTCCGGGTGATCGCCGGGCTGGCCTTCCTCGGTCTCGGTGGCCTGCTCACCGTGCTCACCTTCACGGCGGTCACCCTGGTCATCGGCGATCCGTTCTACGAGAAGATCTCGGAGCGGGTGGAGCGACGCTACGGCGGTACACCGGACGCGGTCGAGGTGCCGTTCTGGCCGTCGCTGCAGCGTAGCGCCGCCGACTCGCTCCGCCTGGTCGCCCTGGCGGCTTTGTTCGGTGTGCCGTTGTTCGCCGCCGGCTTCATCCCGCTTGTCGGCCAGACCGTGGTGCCGGTCATCGGCGCGGCGGTGGGCGGCTGGCTGCTCGCCGTGGAACTGACCGGCGCGCCCTTCTCCCGGCGCGGCAAGCGACTGCCGCACCGGCGCGCCGCGCTGAAGGCGGACCGCCCCACCGCACTCGGCTTCGGGGTCGCGGTCTTCGTCTGTTTCCTGATCCCGCTCGGCGCGGTACTGCTGATGCCGGCCGCGGTGGCCGGTGCCACCCTGCTGGCCCGCCGCTCGCTCGGCCAACCCATCACGGAGGGATGACATGGACATCGCACTGGTCGAGGGGGACATCACCGCCGAGCGGGTGGACGTGGTGGTCAACGCCGCGAACTCGTCGCTGCTGGGTGGCGGCGGAGTCGACGGTGCGATCCACCGCCGGGGTGGACCGGCGATCCTCGCCGAGTGCCGCGCGCTGCGCGCCTCCCGTTACGGGCGCGGCCTGCCGACCGGGCAGGCGGTGGCCACCACCGCCGGTGAGCTGCCGGCCCGCTGGGTGGTGCACACGGTCGGCCCGGTCTGGTCGGACACCGAGGACCGCACCGCACTGCTGCGTGGCTGCTACACCAACAGCCTCGCCGTCGCCGACGAGCTGGGCGCGGCAAGCATCGCCTTCCCGCTGATCTCCGCCGGGGTCTACGGCTGGCCGGTCGAGGACGCCGTGCGTCAGGCCCTGTCGGTGCTGCGCTCGGCGACGCCGACGACAATCACCGAGGCTCGGCTGGTGCTGTTCGGCGCCGACACCCACGCCATCGCCGAGCGGGTGTACGCGGAGGGTTAGCCGCCGGGGCGCAGCTCGCGTACGCAGGA
Organism: Micromonospora palythoicola; assembly: GCF_036689795.1. Taxonomy (NCBI): domain Bacteria; kingdom Bacillati; phylum Actinomycetota; class Actinomycetes; order Micromonosporales; family Micromonosporaceae; genus Micromonospora; species Micromonospora palythoicola. The sequence goes on from NZ_JBAGKI010000017.1 coordinate 20,599, forward strand.
CCACTGGCTGGCCACCCGTCGGTAGCCGAGCCGGTCGTTGACCGCCAGCATCGGCGCGTTCGCCGCGTCGTTCCCGGTGTACGCGACGGTGACGCCGCGCGCCGCCGCCCGGTGCAGCGCGGCCAGCTTCACCAGCCGGGCCAACCCGCGTCCCCGGTGCTGTGGCACGGTGCCGGTGTAGTCCGACCACATCCGCGCGCCGTCCCGCTTCACCAGGCTGATCGCCACCAGCTCGCCATCCACCTCGACGCCCATGCTGGCCTCCCGGTCCAGCCCGACGTTGTCCCAGGTGTCGGCGCACCAGGTGGCGTAGCTGATCGCGTCGGAGGCCACGTCGCCCGGCTCGTCGGCGCTGGCCAGCATCTCCACTCGGTGGACCTGGCGACTGTCGACCCCGGCCAGCGGGACCAGCCGGACGTCGTCCGGGACCGCCGGCAGCGGCGGCAGCGCGCGCAGCTCCAGGGCCGAGAAGCGCTCCTGGCGACTCGGGATGAAGCCGTGCCGGCGGGCGAACGGCAACGACTCCGGCAGCGCCCGCCCACGTAGCCGGATCAGGTCGAGCGGCGCGAGGTGCTCCAGCGCCCGGCTCAGCAGTGCCCCGCCGATTCCGCGTCGCCGCTGGTCGGGATGTACGTGCAGCAGGGACACCTCGCCGACCGCAGCGCTCGTGTTGGTGTTGCGGGACGCCGACACCCAACCGACGACCTGCCCGTCGACCTCGGCGACGAAACCGCCCCAGTGCTGCTCCGCCGGTGGCGTCGAGATGAGCTGCCGGGTGGACTCGACCCCACGGATCAAGAAAGGAAACACGAGCGTACGCAACGCCACCACGGCTGGTGCGTCGTCAGGGTGTGTCGGACGGATCAGCGCGGACGGTGCAGACATGCACGGCACGCTAACCAAGCCCGACCGACCTCCGCGCCCGCTTTTCCGCCCCATCTCCGCCGTGCGGCACCGGGACGGTGGGTACGTTTCTTGTCGCCCCAGCGACAAGAAACGTACCCACGCTCAGCCTCGCCAGCCAGCGGCGGTCAGGGCGGCGCGGAGTTGGGCGGCGACATCGTCGGGGCGATGGCGGACGTCGAAGGCGGTGAACCGGAGGATGCGGTCGCCGTCGATCCAGATCCGGTTCTGTCGGCGCAGGTCCGCCGCCCAGTGCCGGACGTCCATGTGGTGCGCGCCGTCGACCTCCACGTGCAGCCGCCACCGTGGCCAGTAGGCATCCAGGTAGCGGATCCGTCCGTCGGCGTCCCGGCGTCGTTGCTGCCCTGTCGGTGCCGGGAGACGGTGGCGCCGGCAGAGCCGTACCAGGTCGATCTCGGAGAGCGCCTCCGCGCCACCGGCGATGTCGTGCAGCGTCTGTCGGATCAGGACGCGTCGCCGGGCCTGGGGCAATCGGGCGAGGACCGCGGTCATCTCCGCCGGGGTCGCCCGCCGCTGCTGGCAGCCGGCCGCGAGAATCTGTTGCGCCTCGGCGTCGGTACGCACCCACTGCGCCGCGTCGACCAGGGAGCGGGCCATCGACGTGCGGTCGGGTCGACCACGCTGCCGATCTTCGTCCGGCAGATGGCGAGACCGGCGTACCCGGACCGCGGGCAGGCCGAGCGGCAGCCGACGCAGCAGGTCGGCTCGGTGGCGCTGGTGCGGGATCAGCACGTCGACGGTCTGGTAGCGCCAGGCACTGCGCAGTCCACCCGCCGTGGCCGAGGCCAGCCCGGCGAGCACCGCGCCCTCCCCGGCCGCGAGCACCGCCACCCACGGCGCCTGTGCCTGGGAGTACGGCCCACCGGGTGGCTCGGCTCGCAGGACGCTCCGGCACACCCGGCTCCAGCGTGCGGACGTCACGAGGTGGCGCACCGCAGCGGGGCTCAACGCGGCGGTGGCCTGCGCCCAGGTGATGATCCCCGCCTGCTCGAACAGCAGCCACTGCAACGCGTCGGCGTCATCTCGGGGGATCCGCACAAGTCGATTGAACCGATTGGTGGGTAGGTTTGTTGTCGTTCCGGCGACAACAAACCTACCCACCATCGACTTCACGGCGAGCCGGATGCGCGGCTGGCAGCCAACAGCTCAGGCGGAGTCGCGGATGATCAGCTCGGTGGGGAGGATCAGCGCCGGCTCGACGTCCTCGCCGGCGGCGAGGCGGAGCAGCAGTCGGGTGCCCTGCCGGCCCAGCTCCACGATCGGTTGCCGAACGGTGGTCAACGGCGGATCGGTGTACGCGGCGGTCTCGATGTCGTCGAAGCCGATCACCGCGACGTCCTCGGGCACCCGCCGTCCCGCCTCGCGCAGCGTACGCAGGGCGGCGTGCGCCATCAGGTCCGACGCGGCGAAGACGGCGTCCAGGTCGGGGTGGGCGGCGAGCAGTTCGCGCATCGCCGCCGCGCCGGACTCACGGGTGAAGTCGCCGACCGCCACCATCTCGGGCAGCCCGGCGGCGGCCACGGTGTCCCGGTACCCGGACAACCGCTCGATGCCGGCGACCATGTCCTGCGGGCCGGCGATGGTGGCGATGCGCCGTCGGCCGCTGTCGATCAGGTGCCGTACCGCGCGGGTGACCCCGCCGACCTGGTCGACGTCGATGTACGGCACCTCCGCCCCGTCGAGCGGTCGGCCGCTGCACACCACCGGGATGCCCAGTGCGGCCAGCCGGGCGGGCAGCGGATCGGCCCCGTGCAGCGAGGCGAACAGCACCCCGTCGACGTGCCGACCGGTGGTGTACCGGGCGACCCGTTCATGCCCGGCCGGCGACCCGGCCAGCATCAGCACCAGCTGCTTGTCGGCGGCCTCCAACTCCTGGGCGGCGCCGCGGATGATCCCCGGGAAGACCTGGTCGTCGGAGAAGACCCGGGTGGCCTCCTCCGGCATCACCAGGGCGATCGAGTCGGTCCGCTGGGTGACCAGGGTGCGTGCGGCCAGGTTCGGCACGTACCCCAGCTCGGCGACCGCCTGGCGGACCGCCTCCTGGATCGGTTCGGCGACCGTGGTCGAGCCGTTGACCACCCGGGAGACGGTGGCCCGGGACACACCGGCCCGTCGTGCCACCGCTTCCAGAGTGGGCCGCTGCGCCCCCGTCATCGGAGAAACCACCACCTCGTCACAGCCCGTTCCGGGAGATCACCTCCTGGTACCACCGGGCACTGGACTTCGGTGTACGCCGCTGAGTGAGGTAGTCGACGTGCACGATGCCGAATCGCTTACGGTACCCCTCGGCCCACTCGAAGTTGTCAAGCAATGACCATACGAGATAGCCGCGCAGGTCGACGCCCCGGGCGATGGCCTCGTGCGCGGCCCGCAGGTGGCCGTCGAGGTAGGCGACCCGGTCCGCGTCCTGGAGCGGGGTCGTCGGGTCGGCGGTCTTGTCCGGGAACGCCGCCCCGTTCTCGGTGATCAGCAGGGGCACCGCCGGGTAGTCGGTGGCGATGCGTTCCAGCAGCCGGGTCAGTCCGGCCGGCTCGATCATCCAACCCATGTCGGTGAGCGGTCCGACCGGTGCCAGGAACTGCACCCGCCCCTCGGTGCCGGGGTACGCCCCGCCCCCGCCGGCACCGTCCGGCCGGCCGGCGACGTAGGTCGGCGCGTAGTAGTTGATCCCGAGCAGGTCGATCGGCGCCGCGATGATCTTCTCGTCCTCGTCCCGGACGAAGGTGGGTTCGACGAACCGTGCGACGTGCTCGCGGACGTCGTCCGGGTACCCGCCGACCAGCAGCGGATCGAGGAAAATCCGGTTGTGCAGCCCGTCGACCAGGCGTGCGGCGGCGGCGTCGGCGGCGCTGTTGGGATCGGCCGGACACACGTCGGCGGGATTGAGCGTGACGCCGATCCGGCCGGCACCGCCGGCGCGCAACGCCTGGGTCGCCAGGCCGTGCGCCAGCAGCAGGTGGTGTACGGCGCTGAAGGCCGCGCCCGGGTCCTGCACCCCGGGGGCGTGCACGCCGTTGCCGTAGCCGAGGTACGCCGAGCACCACGGCTCGTTGAGCGTGGTCCAGGTGCCGACCCGGTCGCCCAGGCGGGCGTACACGGCGCTGGCGTAGGTGGCGAAGTGCTCGGCGGTGTCCCGGCTGGTCCATCCGCCCCGATCCTGCAGCGTCTGCGGCAGGTCCCAGTGGTAGAGCGTGACGATCGGGTCGATGCCCCGACCGAGCAGCGCGTCCGTCAGCCGGTCGTAGAAGTCCAGGCCACGTGGGTTGACCGGGCCGCTGCCGTCGGGCTGGATGCGGGGCCAGGACACCGAGAAGCGGTACGCCTGCAGTCCCAGCTCCGCCATCAGCGCGACGTCGTCGGCGTAGCGGTGGTAGTGGTCGCAGGCGACGTCACCGGTGTGACCGGCGTGCACCTTGCCCGGCGTACGACTGAAGGTGTCCCAGATCGACGGGCCGCGCCCGTCGTCGCGGACCGCCCCCTCGATCTGGTACGCCGCGGTGGCCGCACCCCAGAGAAAGTTGTCCGGGAATCTCAACTCAGTCACGCCTTGACCGCACCTTCCATGATCCCGCCGATGATCTGGCGGCCGAACAGGACGAATACCAGCAGCAGGGGCAGCGTGGCGATGGCCGTTCCGGTGAAGACCTGGGACATGTCCTGGTAGTAGCCGTCAGACAGGGCTCGCAACGATAGCTGCACAGTGGGATTCTCCGGGTCGTTGAGCACCGCGTACGGCCAGAGGAAGTCGTTCCAGGTGGTCATGAAGGTGAGCAGGCCGAGGACGGCGGCGGCCGGCCGCAGTGCCGGCACCACCACGTTCCAGTAGATGCGGGCGGTGCCGCAACCGTCCACCCGGGCAGCCTCGATCAGCTCACTGCTGACCGCCTGCCCGGCGTACTGCCGCATCATGAACACCCCGAACCCGGTGACCAGGGCGGGCATGATCACGGCCGGCAGTCGGTCGTTCAGGTTCAGCTTCGTCATCAGGATGTACAACGGGATGACGCCCAGTTGGGTGGGCACCATCATGGTGGCAATGATGATCATCAGTAGTGCGTTGCTGCCCCGGAACCGCAACTTGGCGAAGGCGAAGCCGGCGAGGGTCGAGAAGAACACCACCGAGACGGTGACCGTGACCGCGACGATCGCCGAATTGATCAGGCCGGTCAGGAAGTAGGCGTCGGTGTTGGCGAACAGCCGGGAGATGTTCGCGCCCAGGTTGCCGCCGGGGGTCACCGGCGGGGGCAGTTGGCCCATCGCGTCGCTGGACCGGCTGGCCACCACGAACATCCAGTAGATCGGGAAGACCGACAGGACGCCGGCGGCGACGAGCGCGAAGTACGTCAGCGGGCTCGCCCGCCACAACCTGCTCATCGTGCCACCTCGCTTCGCTCGGCGTCACGATGAGCTTTCCCGGCACTGAGCCGAATTGTTCGTTCGCTGCGCTCGCTCATCGCGCCACCTCGCTTCGCTCGGCGTCACGATGAGCTTTCCCGGCACTGAGCCGAATTGTTCGCTCGCTGCGCTCGCTCATCGCGCCACCTCGCTTCGCTCGGCGTCACGATGAGCTTTCCCGGCACTGAGCCGAATTGTTCGCTCGCTCCGCTCGCTCACCGCGAGACCCCCTTCCGCTTGCCGGTGTCCGGCCGGGCGCCGGCACCGAGCCGACGGATGATCAGTACGTTGATCGCCGCGACGATGGCGATCAGGGCGAAGAGCAGCCAGGCGACCGCGGACCCGTAGCCGAAGTTGTAGTAAGGCGCGAAGGCGTTCTCGAACATGTACATGGTCATCGTCTGCGACTCGCGCATCGGCCCACCCCGGATCGCGTTGGTGCCGGAGTGGAACAGCCGGGGTTCGGTGAACAGTTGCAGCCCGCCGATCGTGGAGATGATGACGCAGAAGATGATCGTGGGCTTGAGCAGCGGCACGGTGATGTTCCAGAACTGCCGGGCCCGGTTCGCGCCGTCGATCGCCGCCGCCTCGTAGAGATCGCGGGGAATGGCCTGCATGGCGGCCAGGAAGATCAACGCGTTGTAGCCGGTCCAGCGCCAGTCGACCATCGTCGAGATGGCAACCCAGGAGGCGAACCGGTTGGACTTCCACTCGATGCCGTCGACACCGACCAGGTCGAGCAGCCAGTTGACCATGCCGAACTCGCGGCCGAACAGCACCCCGAACACGATCGCCACGGCGGCCGTGGACGTGACGTTGGGCACCAGCACCGCCATCCGCCAACCGGTACGCATCCGCAGCTGCCGGTTGAGCAGGTTCGCCAGCCAGAGCGCGGCGAGCAGTTGCGGGAGGGTGCTGAGCACGAAGATGCCGAGGGTGTTGACCACCGAGTGCCAGAAGTCGCTGTCCGCCAGCAGTCGGGTGTAGTTGTCCGCGCCCACGAATGTGGGATTGCTGCCCAGCAGGTCCCAGTCGTGCAGCGAGACCCAGAAGGTGTACGCCAGCGGCCAGGCTCCGAAGATCGCGAAGATCACGAAGAACGGGGCGATGTAGAGGTAGGGCGAGTACTTCGCGTCGATCCGGCTCAGCCGGCCGGCCCGGGACGGGCGGGTGCCACGCGGCGCCGGTGTGGCCGGCGGTCGTGCGTCGAGCTGCAACGCCATGACCCGTTGACTCCTTTCCACGCCCCCGCCCCGCGCCGGTCCAGGACAAGTCGCGGATGCCTGCGCATCGCGGCGGAGCCTGGACCGGCGGCGGGGTCGGGGTCTCGGGCCGGTTACTTGGTGGCGGCCTTCTTGGCGTTTTCGACCGCGTCCTGCCAGCCCTGCTCGGGGCTGCGCTGGCCCAGCTCGACGGTGCGGACCGCGTTCTCCACCTCGGTGCGGACGGCCTGGTTCTTCGGCCCCATGTAGACCGGCTTCAGCGTCTTCGCGCCCTCGCCGAAGATCTTGCCGACCGGCGCGTCGGAGAAGTACGCGTTGGTCGCCTCGGTGATGGCCGGGTCGTCGAGCGCCTGCGGCGAGGACGGCAGCGGACCCTTGGCCTTGAAGGCGCCGATGTGCCCCTCGGCGCTGGTCAGGAACTTGACCAGCTTGACCGCCTCGTCCTTGTGCTTGCTCTGCTGCGGTACGGCCAGGTGCGAGCCGCCCCAGTTGCCGCCGTTGCCCGGCACCCGGGCGATGTCCCACTTGCCCTTGGCCTCCGGCCCGGCGTTGCCCTCGATCACACCGGTCATCCAGGCGGGGCAGGCGATGGTGGCGAACTTGGCCTGCTTGAAGGCGGAAACCCACTCCTCCGACCAGGAGCCGTACTTGCCGGACAGGCCCGCGTTGACGATGTTCATCGTGATGTCCCAGGCCTGCTTCACCGCCGGGTTGGTGTCGACGACCAGGTTGTCGCTGGTGTCGTAGTAGTGGTAGCCCTGCGCGTTACCGGCGGTCTGGAGCACGATCGTGTTGAAGGTGTTGGTGGCCGCGTCCAGGAACGAGGCGCCGGTGTCGGCGGCCTTGAACTTCTCGCCGGTGGCGATGTAGTCCTCCCAGGTCGGCCAGAGCGCGGAGACCTGCTCCCGGTCGGTCGGCAGGCCGGCCTTCTCGAAGAGGTCGGTGCGGTAGCACATCGCCATGCCGCCGACGTCGGTGCCGAGTCCGATCAGCTTCTGGCCGTCGGCGGTGAGCCCCTGGTTCCACTTCCACTCCAGGAAGTTGCCCTTGAGGTCGGCGGCGCCGTGGTCGAGCAGGTTCACGAAGTTGTCCGGGTTGGCCTTGTACTCGACCATCAGGCCCTCTTCGATGGCCACGACGTCGCCGGCGCCCTTGCCCGCGGCGAGCCACTGGGTCAGCTTCGGCGAGTACTCGTCGAGGTTGCCGCCGGTGCCCCGCTCAACGATCTTGATGTTCGGGTTGGCGTCCATGTACTGCTGGTAGAGCTGCTCGTAGCCGAACTGTCCGAAGACGTCGACGGTGAGCGTTATGGTGCCGTCGCCGGCGGCCTCGTCGCCGCCGCCGCAGCCGCCGGTGACGAGCAGGACGCCGGTGGCGGCCAGAGCGACCGCCGCGAGGCGGTGACGCGGGAATGTGCCCATTTCTGGTGACCCCTCTCAGGTCGGGTGGTGGTGGAAGGGCTCTGAGAGCGCTCTCACGTAGCCTGCGGTCCGCTCGGGACCGGTGTCAAGAGAGCGCTCTCTCGCGAGGGGTCACAGAATGGCCACGAGCGACCCTCGTCGCACCGGAGGGTCGCTCGTCAGGACGGAGGTACTGATCAGCCGGCGCGGACTCCGTCGAGCAGGGCGCGGTCGCCCGCGACGGTCAGGGTGTCGAAACTGACCCGTCCCCAGAGCGCCAGCAGCAGATCGCTGGCGGTGCCGGTGACCTGTACCCGGGCGTGGTGATCGTCATGGTCGAGGATGGTGCCGGTGTCGAGCAGGGCGACCCCCTCGCCGCGCAGCCGCAGATACCACTCGTGGTCGGCGTCGGTGGCGGTCAACCGGACCACGCCCGCCCACGGGCCGCCCGACCTGCGCCGGCCCGCCGGCAACCAGGTGTCCAGCACCTCGCTCACCCCGTCGGCCGCGAGCTTGGCCTCGATCGGCTCACCCGCGGCGATGGCGAGTTGGGCGTCCCAGCGGTGCACCGCCGTCTCGTGGGCCATCCGGCGCGGCCAGAAGCCGGCCTTCTTCGGCTGGGGGGCCCAGTTCCATGCCGGTGCCTCCGGATCGAGGGTCTCGAAGAGCGCCATCAGCTCGTCGTACGCCTGCTGCCACTGCTGCACGGCGGTGACGCCCGCCGCCGGCTCGACCGGCTGCGCCCGGCTGTGCCGCGGTGCCGTCGGATCGCCCGAACCGGCCACGTCGTGCACCCATCGGTAGATGCCGGCGAGATGACGGGTCAGGTCGGTCACGGTCCAACCGGGGCAGGACAGCACGGGTGTCTCGGGCGGCGCCTCGGCCACCGCGGCGGCGAACGCCGGGCCCTCCGCCCGCAGTGCGCCGATCCAGAAATCCTTGCTGCCGTGCAATCTGCTCATCGCCATCCTCCCGGGGGTGACCGGGCCACCAGTGGGTGCCACGGCTACCCCTCAGCCTAGGGTGAGAGGCGTGTCTGACGTCTACGCCCAGCCGACAGCCGCCGCGCAACCCGCCAGCACGGGCGATCTGGCGCAATACACGACATTGTGCGTGGGTGGGCCGGCCGGCCAGGTGGTCGCCGCCACCAATGCCGACGAGATCGTCAGCCGGGTACGCGAGGCGGGCGCCGAGATCCTCCTGATCGCCGGCGGCAGCAACGTGGTGATCGGTGACGGTGGCTTTCCCGGCACGGTGGTTCTCGTCCGCTCCCGGGGACTGCGGGTGCTCGCCGAGGACGAGCGGACCGTGACGATCCGGGTCGAGGCCGGTGAGCCGTGGGACGACCTGGTCGCCGCGACGGTACGCAACGGCTGGTCCGGGCTGGAATGCCTGTCCGGCATCCCCGGCTCGACCGGTGCCACCCCGATCCAGAACGTCGGGGCGTACGGGCAGGAGGTCGCCGAGACCATCACCGCCGTGCAGGTCTACGACCGGACGGCCGGAGCCGTCGGGCAGGTGGCGGCGGCGGACTGCGGTTTCGCCTACCGGTCCAGCATCTTCAAGTACAACGACCGCTGGGTGGTGCTCTCGGTGGATTTCCGGCTGGCCCGCTCGCCGCTGTCCGGCCCGGTGCGCTACGCGGAGCTGGCCCGGGCGCTCGGCGTCGAGGTCGGTGACCGGGTGCCACTGGCCCAGGCCCGAGCCACGGTGCTGCGACTGCGCGCCGGCAAGGGCATGGTGCTCGACGCGGACGACCCGGACACCCGCTCCGTCGGCTCGTTCTTCACCAACCCGGTCCTCGACCCCGCGACGTACGAGCAGCTGCGGCAGCGGGCCGCCGGGCTGGGCGAGCCACCGGCCTGGCCCGGTGCGGACGACCTGGTCAAGGTCAGCGCCGCCTGGTTGATCGACAAGGCCGGCTTCGGCAAGGGGTATCCCGGTCCCGAGGGCACCGCTATCTCCACCAAGCACACCCTGGCCCTGACCAACCCCACCGGCACCGCCAGTACCCGGGCCCTGCTCACCCTGGCCCGCGAGATCCGCGACGGCGTCCAGTCCCGCTTCGGCGTAACCCTCCACCCCGAACCCGTCCTCATCAACTGCACCCTCTAACCGGGTTGATCAAGAAGTTTTCGTCAGCTCCCGCGCGTGAACCGACGAAAACTTCTTGATCAACCCGTGCCTGCCGGGCTCGTTCAGGTGGGGGAGACTGCGGGCCAGGGGAGGGTGAGGCGGCCGTGGCGCCAGTGGCGGGGGCGGTCGAGGACGGGCCAGCCCTGGGCGCGGACGGCGGAGACGGTGTGCAGCCAGCGTTGGCGGGGGCCGAAGGGGACGTAGCCGGCGGCGGCGTGCCAGGCGTCGTCCAGGGCCCGGATCAGGTCGTGGATCCGCTCACCCGGCACGTTGCGGTGGATCAGCGCCTTCGGCAGCCGCTCGGCCAGCTCGGCCGGACTCTCCAGGGTCGCCAGCCGGGCCGCCAGGGTCAGCGAGCGTGGGCCGTCGGCATCGAGCAGCACCCAGCCGGCGAGGCGTCCCAACTCGTCACAGGTCCCCTCCACCAGCAGGCCACCCGGGGCCAGGCGGGCGCACATCGTGGCCCACGCGGCGGCCACCTCGCTCTCGTCGTACTGCCGTAGCACGTTCAGCGCGCGGACCAGGGCGGGCCGCAGACCGGCCAGTTCGAAGCCACCTCGGCCGAAGGTCAGCCCGGGCGGGTCGGCGGCCGGTTGCGCGTCCGCGACGCGCACCGGATCGATCTCCAGCCCGACCACCCGCACGTCGGCGCGGACGCGTGCGGCGAGCCGGGCCCGCAGCTCCACCGCCGTCACCGGCGCCGCACCGTAGCCGAGGTCCACCACGAGTGGGTCCGGTGCGGCGCGCAGCGGGTCGGCGCAGGTCTCCACGATCCAGTTGTCCACCCGCCGCAGCCGGTTGGGCCCGGTGGTACCCCTGGTGACCACGCCGAGCGGCCGGGACGCCGGCACCACCATCAGCCCGTCCGGTGCACCTTGTGCTGCGCGGCCTGGGCCAGCGGCCGGACCACGAGACGGTCCACGTTGACGTGTTGCGGACGGGTGGCGCACCAGGCGATGCAGTCGGCGACATCCTCGGCGAGCAGTGGCTCGGCGACACCGGCGTAGACCGCCTCCGCCCGCTCGACGTCCCCGCCGAAGCGGGTCAACGAGAACTCGTCGGTCTTCACCATGCCCGGGTCGATCTCGATCACCCGCACCGGGCGTCCGCACAGCTCCAGCCGCAACGTGCCGGCGATGGCCGTCTGCGCGTGCTTCGCCGCGGTGTAGCCGCCGCCGCCCTCGTACACGGTGAAGCCGGCGGTCGACGAGACGACGACGATCGTGCCCGCCCCCGAGGCCTCCAGCATCGGCAGCAGCGCCTGGGTGACCCGCAGCGTGCCGAGCACGTTGACGTCGTACATCCACTGCCAGTCGCCGACGGCGCCGGACTCCACCGGATCCAGCCCGCGTGCGCCACCGGCGTTGTTCACCAGGACCGTCACCGGCGCGCCGGCCTGCTGCGCGGCCCGGGCGAGGCCGGCCACCGACTCGTCGGAGGTGACGTCACAGCTCACCGCGGTGGCGGAGCCGCCGGTGGCGGTGATCTCCGCGACCAGTTCGACGAGCCGGTCGGTACGCCGCGCCGCGGCGAGCACGTGGAAACCCTCGCCCGCGAGCCGCCGCGCGGTGGCGGCGCCGATCCCGCTGGACGCTCCGGTGACGATCGCGACACGCTTCATCCGGCCATTCTCGCTCCCCGCCCGGCGACCGCCGGCGGCACGGTCGCCATGAGGTCGGTCACGCCCGAGACCCTGCCCGACGTATTTCCCGCCGCCGATCGGGAAGATGACATCCGGCATGGCGTGTTTACGCAGGAGCGCCGGTCGTGCGGGGACGGCATCAACCGTGGCAAAGGGAGCGGACGTGGCGGAAGAGCACACCGGTGTCGGGCGTCAGCGGGGTTCCCTGCCGTGGCCGCGACCCCGGCGGATCGCGACCCTGTCGGTACACACCTCGCCGCTGCACCAGCCGGGCACCGGGGACGCGGGCGGCATGAACGTCTACATCCTTGAGGTCTCGCGGCGGTTGGCCGAGGCGAACGTCGAGGTCGAGATCTTCACCCGGGCCACCTCGGGCGACCTGCCGCCGGTGGTGGAGGTGGCTCCCGGCGTGCACGTCCGGCACGTGATGGCCGGCCCGCTGGAGGGCCTGACCAAGGAGGAACTGCCCGGCCAGCTGTGCGCGTTCACCGCGGGTGTGCTGCGCGCCGAGGCGGCCCGTCCGCCGGGCCACTACGACCTGATCCACTCCCACTACTGGCTCTCCGGCCAGGTGGGCTGGTTGGCCAAGGACCGTTGGGGGGTGCCGCTGGTGCACACCGCGCACACCCTCGCCAAGGTGAAGAACGCGCAGCTGGCCGCCGGTGACCGGCCGGAGCCCAAGGCGCGCGTGATCGGTGAGGAACAGGTGGTCGCGGAGGCCGACCGGCTGGTCGCGAACACCCGGGTCGAGGCGCGGGACCTGATCGGTCGGTACGACGCGGACCCGACGAGGGTCACCGTGGTCGAGCCCGGTGTGGACCTGGACCGGTTCCGTCCCCCGGTCGGCGACCGGGAGGCCGCCAGGACCGCCGCCCGGATCCGGCTCGGCCTGCCGGCCGGTGGCCACCTGGTCGCGTTCGTCGGCCGGATCCAGCCGCTGAAGGCGCCCGACGTGCTCGTCCGGGCGATCGCCGCCCTACGGGCCCGGGATCCCGAACTGGCCCGTGAGGTCGCGGTGGTGATCTGCGGCGGTCCCAGCGGCACCGGGCTGGACCGGCCCACCGCGCTGATCGAGCTGGCCGCCTCGCTCGGCGTGACCGACCGGGTGCACTTCCTGCCCCCGCGTACCGGGGCGGAGCTTCCCCTGCTCTACCAGGCGGCCGACCTGGTCGCGGTGCCGTCGTACAACGAGTCCTTCGGCCTGGTCGCGTTGGAGGCCCAGGCCTGCGGTACGCCCGTGGTGGCCGCCGCCGTCGGCGGACTGGTCACCACGGTGCGCGACCAGGTCAGCGGGGTGCTGGTGCGCGGACACGACCCGGTGGACTGGGCGGGTACGCTGGCCCGCCTGCTGCCCGATCGGGCCCGACGGGCCGAGTTGTCCGTCGGCGCCGCCCGGCACGCCCGGGATTTCTCCTGGCACCGCACCGCCGCCGGCCTGCTCACCGTCTACGGTGAGGCGGTCGCCGACCACCGGGCCGGCCTCACCGCCGAACTCGCCGCGTCCCGCTGTTGACGTCGGCGCGGGGCGGTCCCGGCGGGCCACGTGCCACCTGACAGCGCCGGAGCGCAACGGCGCCCGGGCGGCGCGGCGCTGGTCGCCGTAGAGTTGGCCGGATGAGCGACCTCGGTGCACTTGTCGAGTCCGTCTGCGCGGAGCGGGAACTCGCCTGCGAGTCCACCGGCCCCGGCTCGTACGCGGTGACCCTGCCCGGTACGCACAAGCTCAAGACGATCTGCAACCTGATCGTCGGCGAGCACGCGCTGCGGATCGAGGCGTTCGTGATGCGCCAACCGGACGAGCGGCGCGAGGAGCTGTGGGCCTGGTTGTTGCAGCGCAACGCCAAGATGTACGCGGTGTCGTTCTCCATCGACGCGGTCGGCGACGTCTACCTCACCGGTCGGGTGAATCCGGACGGCGTCGACGCCGACGAGCTGGACCGGCTGCTCGGCGCGGTACTGACCTACGCCGACGAGTCCTTCGACACGATGCTGGAGATCGGGTTCGGCAGCTCGATCCGCCGCGAGTGGGAGTGGCGGGTGAAGCGGGGTGAGTCGACCGCCAACCTGGCCGCCTTCGCGCACCTGTTCGAGCCCTCGGCGGCGGCCCGGTCGACTCCGCCGACCGCCGGAGGTTCGGACCGCTCCTGAGGGGTAAGCCGCAGCGCGCGGTGCGGCGTTGGGACCCGCCGCGCCGAGACGGCGAGTGGCGAGGAGCGTGAGCGTCCATGGCTCAGCGAAGCAGCTCGGGTCGCGGCGGGACCGCGACCAGGACCAAGCGGCAGGGTGGCAACCAGACCCCGAACACGCCGAGGATCTCCGAGGCGGAGATCTCCCGGATGCGGGTGGACGACATTCGGGGACAGCTGCGGCGGCACGGGGTCTCCGGCATCTCCGCCCTGCGGAAGCCGGAACTGGTGAAGACCCTGACGAAGACGTTGCGGTCCAGTGGCGCCGGGCGACGCAGCAGTGGTCCGGCCGGCCGCGCCGGTGCCACGAAGGCCTCCGGTGCGAAGCAGGCGGCGTCCGGCCGTACCGCGCCGGGGCGGGCCAAGGCGGCCCCGACGAAACGGGCCGCTCCGGCGCGTAAGGCGACCGGCGCGGCGGGCAGGCCGGCCGCCGGCAGCGCCCGCAAGACGACAAGCGCGGCGCCCAGGTCCACGGCCGGCACGGCGCGGAAGAGCACGGCGGGCGCGCGGAAGTCGACCCCGCGCGGGTCGGCGCCGAGCGGCACGACGGCTGGGGCCACCCGCGCCCGCAAGGCGGCACCGACCCGCCGTCCGGCCGAGGCCCGGCCGGCCCGTGGTGGCGCGGTGCGTACCGGACGCTCGACATCCCGTTCGGTCCGGTCGTCGCAGGTGATCTCCTCCCTCCAGGACCGGCCGGAACGTCCCGGCCGCAGCCTGGTCACCACCAACCACGACGTCATCCGACGCTGGGCCCGGGAGCGGGGAGCCAAACCGGCGACGATCAGCGGTACCGAGCGCGAGGGCCGGGCCGGGGTGCTGACGTTCAACATTCCGGGTTACCGGGAGAGCAGCCGGATCCGCGAGATCACCTGGGACGAGTGGTTCCACACCTTCGACCTGCGTCGGCTGAATCTGATCTATCAGGAGCAGATGCGGGACGGCCGGCCGAGCAACTTTTTCCGGACCGAGTCACCCGATCGGGAGGACGGGTGAGTGGTTTGCGGGAATAGTGCTCGGGTACCCGCAGTTGGCCTTGACCGAGGGCCTAAGCGCCGTCTCGAAAGGATTCGCGCTGTGACGGGCGAGACAGTCGCTCAGGTTGAATCGCGAGGTCGGGCCACACTAACTTTATTGCACCGTGCCACGCTCGGAACCGTTCGGGGGAGCGGCGGATCGATCAGATCTGGACAACCGGGCGAGGCGCGGGGGACGGGTGGACCGACACCGTTGGGGGACGGTGGCCCACCTGTTTGACCGGCGGCGCGAGCGGGCGTCGCTTACGGGGGTGAGTGTCGCCCGCCGCCGCCGGTCGTACGAGTGACATGCCCGGCACGGCTCCGTGCCGGGCATGACGCGTTTTTCACACCTGCCCGGCCAGCGACGCCCCGGCCGGTTCCCCCTGGTGCCGCAGATCGGCCACGCGCCGTTCCCGCGACGGCCCGGCGAGCAGGTGGACACCGGCGGCCAGCAGACCCAACGCGCCGACCAGCAACCAGTGCCCGTCGCCCCACCGTTGCAGGCTGAAGCCGCCGAGCGTCGGCGCGAGGAACGACGCCGCCGGGAAGGCCAGGTAGAACACCGACTGGTAGCGGGCCCGCAGCGCCGGTGGTGCCAGGTCCGCGTTGATCTGTGCGTTGGGCGGCGCGGCCAGCATCGAGCCGACCGTCCAGACCACGCAGGCGCCCAGGTAGAACGCGAGGTGGTCGGCGATGGCGAGCGCGCCGAAGCCGACGGCGAGCAACGCCGTCGACAGGGCCAGCACGTGGGCCTTCCGGTGGCGGTCGATGAGCCGGGGCACGAACAGTTGCCCGAGCACGATCAGGACGCCGCCGAGAGCCACCACCGCCCCGTACGACGACGGGCCCAACCCGTCGGCACGCATGGCCAGCGGCATGATCGTCGATGCCTGCATGGTCAGTACGGCCAGCACGAAGGTCAGTCCGACGAAGATCAGGAAGTGCCGGTCGGTCAACGCGGTGTGCAGGCCGGGGCGACGCGGACCTCGGGTGCCGGTGACCGGATCCGCCGGCGGTTGCCGACGGGCCAGGGTCTCCGGGACCTTCCAGGCGATGAGCGCGGCGGTGGCCACCGTGGCGACGGCGTCGACCAGGAAGAGGGCCACGTAGCTGGCCTCCGCGAGCAGACCGGCCAGCAACGAGGCGACGGCCATGCCGAGGTTGAACGCCCAGAACTGCAGGTTGAAGGCGCGGGACCGGCGCTGCTCGGGCACCACGTCGACGATCGCGGCGACGAAGGCCGGGCTCGGCATGGAGTGCGTCACCCCGACCAGCAGGGCGAGCGCCGCGATCACCCCGAGATGCTGGCTGAGGGCCAGGGCGACCATCAGGGCGGCGGTGACCACGTGCGACGCCACCAGGGTCGAGCGCCGGCCCCACCGGTCGGCCAGAACCCCGCCGAGCAGCACCCCGGCCGCACCACCCGCGCCGTACGCGCCGACCACCACGCCGGCCAGCGACTCGCTGGCGCCCCGAGCGGCGGTCAGGTAGAGCGACAGGAAGAGCATCGCGAACGCGCCAGCCCGGTTGATCAGCAGGCCGGCCCAGAGGTACCAGAAGGTGGCGGGCAACCCACCCGCGGTGTCGGTCAGCCAGCGACGAACCGCACCGACCGGCGGCGGGTCGTGCCGCGCGACCTCCCCAATCTGTTCGGACACCTAACAGATCTTGCCCGGATCGCCGGACCGGAGCGGCGCCGGGTGGCGCGGCTCACCCCCGCGAGGTGGCCACCGGCTCCGCGGCCTGCGGGGCGGCGGGCTGCGGTGCGGTCGACTGCACCGTCACCACGGGTGCCGAACCGGCGGTACGCAGGGCGACGGCACGCCGCTCCCGCGCCGGCCCGGACAGCAGGTGGCCCACCGCCATCACCAGACCGATCACGGCGCAGCCGGCCCAGAGAGTCGCGTTGCCGGCCTGCTCCCGGACCAGTCCGCCGAGGATCGGCGCCGCCGCTCCGGCCAGTTGCCAGGAGAGCGAGAAGACGCCCTGGTAGCGACCGCGTAGTGCGGCGGGGGAGAGTTCGGCGATGAGGGTGGCGTTGGACGGCGAGTTGAGCATTTCGCCGAGGGTCCAGATCAGCACCGTGAGGGCGTAGAACCAGGCGACCTCGGCGAACGCGGTCAGCCCGAAGCCCACGCCCATCACCACCGCGGCCAGGGCGAGCACGTGTGACCGGCTGCGTCCCTTGATCAGCCGAGGCACGAAGAGTTGACCGGCCACGATCAGCACGCCGTTGAGCGCGATCACCGACCCGTAGGTGGCCGGGCTCAGACCGGAGTCGGCCATCGCGATCGGCAGCATCGAGATGTGCTGGAGGAAGACCAACGCCCCGAGCAGGTTGAGCGCGACGAAGCCGAGGTACACCCGGTCGGAAAGGATGGTGCGCAGGGCTCCCGCCGGTGCGCCGCCGCGCGGCATGCCGACGGTGACCGTCCGGGTCTCGCTGACCTTCACGAAGATGATCAGTGCGGTGACCACGGTGGTGGCCGCGTTGACCACGAAGAGCAGCAGGTAGCCGGCCTGTGCGGCGAAGCCGGCGAGTACGGCGGCGCAGGCGAAGCCGAGGTTGATCGCCCAGTAGTTGAGCGAGAAGGCCCGCAGCCGGTCCCGCTCCGGCACCACGTCGATCATCATGGCACCGAACGCCGGGCGGGCCGCCTCGGCGAAGAGGCCGAGCAGCAGCGCGCCCGCCGCGACCGTCCACAGGTCCCGCGCGAAGCCCAGGGCGAGCATCATCGTCGCGGCGCCGAGATGGGCGGTGAGCAGGGTCGGCCGGCGACCCCACCGGTCGGTCAGGGTGCCGCCGGCGGTGGTGCCGACCGCGCCGCCGACGCCCCAGGCACCGAGCACCAGGCCGGCCTGCGAGGCGGAGAAGCCGCGTTCCTGGGTCAGGTAGATGGCGAGGAAGACCAGGACGAACGAGCCGAGTCGATTGATCAGCGTGCCCGTCCAGAGGTACCAGAAGGTCCTCGGTAACCCGCCCGTCGTGTCCCGGAACCAACCCCGTATCGCGCGCACGCCGGCGCCCCCGTTTCCGTAATGCCTGGTGCTCTAAAGGATCCTTACCAACCTAGTGCTGTGCCGGAATCAAGGTCACCCGCATTTCCACGTGGTGGTCGTCACCACCCTTCGCGCGCGTGCCACAGCGGGTTGCGGCAGGATGATCGGCATGACAGCTAGCGAGGGACCCACCGTCGGGACGCTGGTCCTGCTGCGCCACGGCGAGAGCGACTGGAACGCCAAGAACCTCTTCACCGGCTGGGTCGACGTCGACCTGACCGCGAAGGGGGAGGACGAGGCGCGTCGCGGCGGCGAGCTGCTGCGCGAGCACGGCCTGCTGCCGGACGTGGTGCACACCAGCGTGATGCGCCGCGCCATCCGGACCGCCGAGTTGGCGCTGAACGCCGCCGACCGGCACTGGATCGCGGTGCGCCGGTCGTGGCGGCTCAACGAGCGCCACTACGGCGCGCTGCAGGGCAAGAACAAGAAGCAGACCCTGGATGAGTACGGCGAGGAGCAGTTCATGCTCTGGCGCCGCTCGTACGACACCCCACCGCCGCCGATCGCGGACGACGACGAGTGGTCGCAGGTCGGCGACCCGCGGTACGCGTTGCTGCCGACCGAGCTGATGCCGCGCACCGAGTGCCTGAAGGACGTCGTCGAACGGATGCTGCCGTACTGGTACGACTCGGTGGTGCCGGACATCCTGGCCGGCCGTACGGTGCTGGTGGCCGCGCACGGCAACTCGCTGCGGGCGCTGGTCAAGCACCTGGACCAGATCAGTGACGAGGCGATCGCGAAGCTCAACATCCCCACCGGGATTCCGCTCCGCTACGACCTGGACCCGCTGCTGCGTCCCCAGACCCTGGGCGGGACCTACCTCGACCCGCAGGCCGCCAAGGAGGCTGCCGCCGCCGTGGCCAACCAGGGCCGCTGAGCCGGCCCGAGCCCCGATCGTCGGAAGGGCCCCCGCCACGTCAGTCGTCGGCAGGGGCCCTTCCGCGCACCTCAGGGGGAGGTGACGGGTTCGCCGGTGATCAGGTAGACCACGTGTTCGGCGCTGTTCACGGCGTGGTCGGCGAAGCGCTCGTAGAAGCGACCCAGCAGGGTGGCGTCGATGGCGGTCTCCACGCCGTACGGCCAGTCCGCGCCGAGCAGCACCCCGAACAACCCCTTGTGCAGCTCGTCCATGGCGTCGTCGTCGCTGTCCAGCTCGGCGGCGAGATCGGCGTCGGGGTGCGCCAGCACCGAGGCGATCTTCTCGGCCATCCGGTCGGCGATGCCGGCCATGTCGGTGAAGACCGGACGCAACTCGGCCGGCACGGCCGGGGACGGGTGCCGGCGCAACGCGGTCTTGGCGACGTGATCGGCCAGGTCGCCCATCCGTTCCAGGTCGGCGGCCACGTGCAGCGCGGTGATCATGGCGCGCAGGTCGGAGGCGACCGGTGCCTGGCGGGCCAGCAGGTCGCAGACCCGCTCCTCGACCTGGCGGTACAGCCCGTCGATCTCGGCGTCCCGCTCGATGACGGACTCGGCCGCTCGACGATCGGCGGTGAGCAGGGCCCGGGTCGCCTGTCGCAGCGCCGCCCGAACTCCCTCGGCCATCTCGACAAGCAGTTGGCTGACGGCCTGAAGTTCGGCCCGGAACTCGTCGCGCATTCTCACGTCCTGTCCGTCGGGGCCGGCGATCCCGCCGGCGGGTGTTTGCGCAGGTACGCCCGCCAAGCTATGACTCGCGGGCGGACCGGAGGTGAACGCTGATGAACTGCGCCGGACGCGCGGGTGAACTTTCCCGGAAGTGAGAGTGCTTCGTCCTGTTCTGGGCGATAGCCAGGTTAACAATGACCCTACGATCGCCGAGTGACGTGGGCGGTGACGGTGGGTGTGGCGACGGCCCTGGTGGTCGGGGTGGTCGCCGGCCTGTGGTTGTCCCGCATGATCCCGTTCGGCAAGGGGAGGCTCGCGATCGTCGACGAAGTGCAGGTCGGGCTCGGCCGCCGCGCGATCGATTCGCTGCGCGCGGGAGTCGTGGTGCTCGACGCGGACGATGTGCCCGTACTCGTCAATCCGGCCGCGCGGGCGATGGGGCTGCTGCGGACCGGTGGCCGACCAGGTTCGATCATGGCCCATCCGCTGATCCGTACCCTCGCGGGGCAGGTACGGCGCACCGGTGTGCGGCGCGAGATCGAGCTCGACCTGCCCCGGGGCCGCGACAACGCCGGAGAGAACCCGCTCGGCGTGCACCTGCGGGCGATGGGACTGGGCAACGGCTACATCGCGGTGGAAGCGGCCGATGTGACCGAGTCGCACCGGTTGGCCCGGGTGCGTCGCGACTTCGTGGCCAACGTTAGCCACGAACTGAAGACTCCGATCGGTGCGTTACAGTTGCTCGCCGAGGCGCTGCTGGACGCCACCGAGCCGGCCGGTGAGGGCCGGCCGGATCTCTCCGAGGACCTGGTCGCCGCCCGGCGGTTCGCCGAGCGCATCCAGCACGAGTCGACCCGGTTGGGACGGCTGGTGCAGGAGCTGCTGGAACTGACCCGGCTCCAGGGCGCCGAACCGCAGCCGGCCCCCGAGCCGGTCGCGGTGGACTGGGTGATCTCCGAGGTGATCGACCGCACCCGGACCGCCGCCGCGGCCCGCCGGATCGAGGTAACCGTCGAGGCGGAGCGGGGCCTGACCGTGTACGGCAGCGACAACCAGCTCGCCACGGCGGTGGCGAATCTGGTGGAGAACGCCCTGAACTACTCCGGCGAGGACACCACGGTTCGTATCGCCGCCCGGACCGCCGGGGAGCAGGTGGAGATCGCCGTCACCGACCAGGGCATCGGCATCGCCCCCACCGACGTCGACCGCATCTTCGAACGGTTCTACCGGGCCGATCAGGCGCGGTCGCGGGCGACCGGCGGCACCGGCCTCGGGTTGGCGATCGTCAAGCACATCGCGAGCAACCATGGCGGCCGGGTGGAGGTGGCGAGCACTCTTGGTGGTGGGTCGACGTTCACCCTCCGGCTGCCCGCCCGTCCGCCGGACGACCTGCTGGCGACACTGCCACCTGCTGGGATCGAGGCCGGTCCGGCCGAGGTCCGGCAGGTCTGAACCACACCTGGATCAGGCTGGGCGCCGCCCGGTCCGACCGATGAAAGGAAACGCCGTTGAGTCGCGTTCTGGTGGTCGAGGACGAGGAGTCGTTCTCGGACGCACTGTCGTACATGCTCCGCAAGGAGGGGTTCGAGGTCTCCGTGGCCGCCACGGGGACGTCGGCCCTCACCGAGTTCGACCGGACCGGCGCCGACATCGTCCTGCTCGACCTGATGCTGCCGGAGATGTCCGGTACCGAGGTCTGCCGGCAGCTGCGCCAGCGCTCGCACGTGCCGATCATCATGGTCACCGCCCGGGACAGTGAGATCGACAAGGTGGTCGGCCTGGAGATCGGTGCCGACGACTACGTGACCAAGCCGTACTCCCCCCGGGAGCTGGTCGCCCGGATCCGTGCGGTGCTGCGCCGGCAGAGCCCGGAGGCGCCCGAGTCGGGCGCGCCGACGCTGGCCGCCGGTCCGGTCCGGATGGACATCGAGCGGCACGTGGTGACCGTCGACGGGGGTGCGGTGCAGTTGCCGCTCAAGGAGTTCGAGCTGCTCGAACTGCTGCTGCGCAACGCGGGTCGGGTGCTCACCCGGGGCCAGTTGATCGACCGCGTCTGGGGTGCCGACTACGTCGGTGACACGAAGACGCTCGACGTGCACGTGAAGCGGCTGCGCTCGAAGATCGAACCCGAACCCTCCACCCCGCGCCACATCGTCACGGTGCGCGGTCTCGGCTACAAGTTCGAGCCCTGATCCGACAACGCGGCTCAGAAGAGCTTTCGCAGCGAGTTCGCGATCGGGTCGACCTCGGTCAGCCGGCTCTCCGCCACCGCGATGACCAGGTCGTACGCGACATCCTGGTCGACGTCATCAAGCTCGGCTACGGAGACGGCGCGATTCTGGAGCAGGAAAGCGACGGTCACGATCCAGCCGATGCGCTTGTTCCCGTCCACGAACGGATGATTGTTGAGCAACGAGTGCAGCAACGCCGCCGCCTTGGTCCACAGATCCGGGTAGGCGTCCTGACCAAAAACGCTGGTCCGGGGTCGGGCGACGGCTGATTCGATCAACCCTGCGTCCCGGACCGCGACGCCGATCTTGCGGGCGATGCGAACGACGTCTGTGAGCGTCGGGTAGTAGATCTCCGGCATCACTCGGCCAGGCGGGCGAGCAGCGTGGCATGGCGTTCGATGATCTCGTCGGCCAACTCGTCGAACTGCCGCGCGTTGCGCCGCATCAGGTAGTCGTCGATGGCGGTCACCACCACCGCGTGCATCGACCGCTCCTCCTCGTCAGCCACGAGGCGGAGTCGGCGTTCGCGATCGTCGTCGAGACGGAGCGTCATGGCCATGGGTGCATGGTAGCAACGGTGCTATCAAGATCACCTAGGTCTGCTTCAGAGTTGGTCCGCCGGGTGGGGGGCGACGAGGCCCTGCCGGGTCCGCGCCGCGCACAGTTCGGCCAGTTTCGCGTACGCGGCCTCGCCGACGAGCGCGGTCAGCTCCGGGGCGTACGACAGGTACATCGGGTCGGCGCCGACGTGCGCGTCGGTGGAGGAGGTGCACCACCAGTCGAGGTCGTGCCCGCCGGCACCCCAGCCGCGCCGGTCGAACTCGGCGAGCGTGGACACCAGCACCTTCGTGTTGTCCGGGCGCTTCACCCA
The DNA here is from genome assembly GCF_036689795.1 of Micromonospora palythoicola. Taxonomy (NCBI): domain Bacteria; kingdom Bacillati; phylum Actinomycetota; class Actinomycetes; order Micromonosporales; family Micromonosporaceae; genus Micromonospora; species Micromonospora palythoicola. The sequence continues at coordinate 43,270 of NZ_JBAGKI010000017.1, forward strand.
CTCCTGGTCCCGGCGGACCGGCAGCTGCCAGCACACATCCGGCTTGTACTCCAGCGGATGCGCCCCGTCCCGCAGCGCCTGGGCGTGCAGCGCGCAGCCGCCCCCGCCCGGGAAGTCCGCGTCGTTGAGGAAGACGCAGGGCCCGTCGGCGTCCCGGGTAGCGGTACGCCGGGCCGGTGTCTTGCCGTCGACGGTGTCGTTCGCGGTCCAGTTCTTGAATCCCCGCCGATAGTGCTGCCAGGTCTGCGGGGTGAGCCGCTTCACCGCGGCGCGTACCCGCGACTCGTCGTCCGAGTCGGTGAAGAACGCACCGTGCGAACAGCAGCCGTCGGCCGCCCGGCCGGCGATGATGCCGTGGCAGCCCTTGCCGAAGATGCAGGTCCACCGGGACAGCAACCAGGTGAGGTCGGCCCGGATCAGGTGCCGTTCGTCCGCCGGGTCGACGAACTCGATCCACTCCCGGGGGAAGTCCAGCGGCACCTCCCGGCTGCGCGGGTCGGCCGGGTCGTCCACCAGCACACGGAGTTCGATCTGCCCTGTCACCCGGCCAGCGTACGCGTGGTGCGGCGGGCAGGTCGCCGAGTGGCGCGAACCGGTTGGGCCTAGGGTTTCCCCATGCGACTGGGTGTCCTCGACGTCGGTTCCAACACGGTGCACCTGCTGGTGGTCGACGCCCACCGGGGCGCGCACCCCTGGCCGGCGCACTCGGAGAAGACGGTGCTGCGTCTCGCCGAGCAGATCGGACCGGACGGCGCGCTTCGCGAGGCCGGGGCCGACGCCCTGGTCACGGCGGTGGAGGCGGCGCGCACGTCGGCCGCCGATCTGGAGGTGGACGACCTGATCGCCTTCGCCACCTCCGCGGTGCGCGACGCCACGAACGCGGCGGAGGTGCTGACCCGGGTGCGGGACTCCACCGGGGTACGGCTGGAGGTGCTCTCCGGTGCCGACGAGGCGCGGATGACCTTCCTCGCGGTCCGGCGGTGGTTCGGCTGGTCCGCCGGGCGGCTGCTGGTGCTGGACATCGGTGGCGGCTCGCTGGAGGTCGCGGCCGGTATCGACGAGGATCCGGACGTCGCGGTGTCGCTGCCGCTGGGTGCCGGTCGGCTGACCCGGGACCGGCTCGACGTGGATCCGGACAGCACCGCCCCGCCCGCGCCGGAGACGGTGGAGCAGTTGCGGGAGTACGTCGACGCCCTCCTCGATCCGGTGGCCGAGCGGATGACCGAGGTGGGGTGGGAACGGTCGGTGGCGACCTCCAAGACGTTCCGTACGCTGGCCCGACTCGCCGGTGCGGCACCCAGCGGCGCCGGGCTCTGGGCCCGACGGCGGCTCACCCGGTCCGGGCTGCGACAGGTGCTCGGCTTCATCCGGCACATCCCGCCCGCGCAGCTTGTCGAACTGGAGGGGGTCAGCGCGGGGCGCGCCCACCAACTGCTCGCCGGTGCCGTCGTCGCCGAGTCGGTGATGCGTCGACTCGGGATCGACGCGCTGGACGTCTGTCCGTGGGCGTTGCGGGAGGGCGTGATCCTCAGCCGACTGGATCGACTGACTCCGGTGTGATGCTGATCGTCCCGGCTGTCTGTTTTGTCGGTTCTCGTCATGAGGCCCGACCGCATCCCGGCTACCCTCGATGGCGTGACTTCCCGCGTCCCGGTGCTCCTGTCCAGTTCCTCGGTCTTCCCTGAGCGGACCGCGGCGGCGTTTCAGCTGGCCGCCACGCACGGTTACGACGGCCTCGAGGTGATGGTGTGGACCGACGCGGTCAGCCAGGACGCGGGCGCGCTACGCGGGCTGTCCGATCACTACGGAGTGCCGGTGCTCTCCGTGCACGCACCGTGTCTGTTGGTCACGCAGCGGGTGTGGAGCCCCGACCCGTGGGAGCGGCTGCGCCGGGCGGCGGTGCTGGCCGAGACGTTGGAGGCGCCGACCGTCGTGGTGCACCCGCCGTTCACCTGGCAACGGGAGTACGCACGCGGCTTCGCCGAGGGGCTCGACCGGGTGGCCGGCGAGTTCGGCGGCCTCCGGTTCGCGGTGGAGAACATGTATCCGGTACGGATGGCCGGGCGCCAGTTCGTCCCGTACGTGCCTGGTTGGGATCCCACCGAAGCCGGTTACGCCTCGTACACCCTGGATCTGTCGCACTGTGCGGCCTCGCACAGCGACGCGTTGGCGATGGCCGACCGGATGGGCGACGGTCTGGCCCACGTGCACCTCGGCGACGGCACCGGCGAGGGACGCGACGAGCACCTGGTGCCGGGGCGCGGCAACCAGCCCTGCGCCGAGCTGCTGCGCTCGCTGGCCGGGCGGGGCTTCACCGGCTCGGTGGCGGTGGAGGTGACCACCCGGGGCGCGAAGAGCCGGCAGGTCCGTGAGGCGGACCTGCGCGAGGCGCTGGCCTTCGCCCGCCAGCACCTCGGCACGCCGTCACCGGTCGACGCCTGAGGCTCCGGCCGGGACGGCCCGTGCACGCGGGTCAGGAGACCGGCGCCAGCGGGTCCGGCTGGCTGGGCACGGCGGCCCGCTTGCGGGCCCGGTGCGCGGCCACGTGCGAGCGGGTGGCACAGCGCTCCGAGCAGAACCGCCGGCAGCAGTTCGACGAGGTGTCCAGGTAGACGTTGCCGCAGCGGTCGTCGGCGCAGACGCCGAATCGGGCGCTGCCGTACTCGCACAGCCACACCGACAGGCCCCACACCGCGCCGGCCAGATATTCCGAGCTGACCGAGGCGCCCCGGCTGGTCACGTGCATGTGCCAGTCGCTGGAGTCGTGCCCCGAGATGCGCGGCTGCACCGGGAACGCCTCCAGCAGGGAGTTCAGCTCGTTCACCGCCTCGGCGTCGCGCCCCGAGGTGCCGTATTCGAAGACGTCACGCAGCCGCTTCTGCGCGCGCCGGAAGGTCGGCAGGTCCCGTTCCGCGACCTCGTCGCGCATCCACTTCTGGTCGTCGCAGAAGATGGCGCGAAGATCGTCGAGATCGTCCAGGCGCGCGTTGACGAGGTCAACCCCGGTCCGGGCGTACGCGTCGAAGTTCACGCCCCAACGGTAGACGACTCACTGCGGGCGTGGCGCGTCGATGTAGTGCGGCAGGAACCGCGCGTAGCCGTCGGTGATCAGGCTCGCGCTCTCCCGCAGCCCGGCGCCCGCCGACTCTCCGTCGACTGTCCAACTGCCCAGCACCAGGTGGCTTCCGGCGAACTCGGGCAGCGCCCGGAACTCCTGGTAGCAGTAGCCCTCGTCGCCGTAGTCGCCCGGGTTGCCGATCTCGCCACCGGGGGTGACGATCCGCACCGCGGCGCCCTCCCGGCCGAGCAGCGGCTTGGCGACGTACTCGGACATGCCGCGCGGCGAGTCGAGGTACGCCGGAAGCAGCAACTCGTGCCCCGGGTACAACTCCCACAGGACGGCCAGCAGCGCCTTGTTGGACAACAGCAGCTTCCAGGCCGGCTCGATCCAGGTGGTCGGGGTGCCCGGCCGCAGCGCCAGCGGGCCGTACGGCTCGGCGAGCATCCACTCCCAGGGGTAGAGCTTGAAACAGGTGGTGACCGGGCGGTCGTCGGTGTCGATGAAACGCCGGCCGTCCCAGCCGAGATCCTGGATCGGCAGCAGTTCGACGTCCAGCCCCGCCTGGCGGGCGGTCTCGGCCAGGTAGCCGGCGGTCATGTGGTCTTCGCCGGTCTCCTCCTCGTTCGACCAGACCACGTGCACCCGCCGGTCGTACAGCTCGGCGCCGATCTTCGCCCAGCTGCCGACGAGCCGCTCGTGCAGGCTGTTCCACTGGTCCAGGTCCGGCCGGGTGTGTTCCAGCCAGTACCACTGGATGATGCTCGCCTCGACCAGGGCGGTCGGGGTGTCGGCGTTGTACTCCAGCAGTTTCGGCGGCCAACTGCCGTCGTACCAGAGGTCGAAGCGGCCGTAGAGGGTCGGCGGCGTCTCCCGCAGCGAGCGGGCGACCGCCTCGGCCGCCCACGCCGGGATGCCGAAATCGGCGTACCGGTTGCGCGCCACCACGTGTTCGGCGGCGGCCACCGACATCCGGTGCAGCTCCTCGGTGGCCTCCTCCAGCCGCAGCACCTCGTCCAGCTCGAAGGCGTACGTGGCGGTCTCGTCCCAGTACGACATCACCCCGCCGTCGGGCAGTTCCGTGTCGACATAGACCAGGCCCTGCTCGCGGATGGTGGTGTCCCAGTCGGGGCGGGGAGCGGTCGTCTCGCGACGCACGCTCAGCCGCCGCAGGAGGCGAGGTGGGTGCCGAAGCCGCCGCGCTCGGGCACGGCCGCGCCGACCGGCTCGGGCGCGGCACGGCCGGCGTCGGTCTCGGCGGCGGGGGCCGGCACCCGCAGGGCCAGGGCCACCGTCTCCCCGCCGCCGGCCGGGCCGAGGGCGCAGTCGTCATCGTCGTCGTCGGAGGTCATGTTGCAGCCGGAGAGGGCGAGCGCCAGCGCGGTGATGGCGCCAAGCTGCACGGAGGCCGATCGGAGTCGGCGGCGAGGGCGTTGTTCCACGACATGGTTGTAACCGATGAACGCCATCCCGTCCGCCCCGGGCCGGGGGCGACGGGGGAAGGTACCTGGCGGTCGGGTGGGCGTTACGCTCGGCTCATGCTCCGTTCCGTCATCCTCGCCGCCTCCCGGTCATCCCGGGTCGAGCGGCTCGTCGCGACGGCCCCGTTCTCCCGGGACGTCGTCCGCCGGTTCGTCGCCGGCGCCAAGACCGACGACGCGTTGCGCGCGACCCGCGAACTCGTCGACGACGGTCTGGCGGTCACCCTCGACAATCTCGGCGAGGACACCGTCACCGGTGAACAGGCCAACGCCACCCGGGACGAGTACCTCACGTTGCTGCGGATGCTCGGCGAGGCGAAGCTGACGCCCGCCGCCGAGGTCAGTGTGAAGCTCTCCGCGCTCGGCCAGGCGTTCGACGAGCAGCTCGCGTACGACAACGCCCGGGCGATCTGCGCCGCCGCCGAGGCGGCGGGCACCACGGTCACCCTGGACATGGAGGACCACACCACCACCGACTCGACCCTGGACATCCTGACCAAGCTCCGCAAGGACCACCCGTCGACCGGCGCGGTGCTGCAGGCCTACCTGCGGCGCACCGAGTCAGACTGTCGCGACCTGGCGTCGGCCGGGTCGCGGGTGCGGCTGTGCAAGGGCGCGTACCGGGAGCCGGAGTCGGTGGCGTACCAGTCGGCCCGCGAGGTCGACAAGTCCTACGTCCGGTGCCTCAACATCCTGATGTCCGGCGACGGTTATCCGATGCTGGCCACCCACGACCCACGCCTGATCGCGATCGGTGAGGACCGGGCACGCTGGTTCGACCGTGACCCCGACCGCTTCGAGTTCCAGATGCTGTACGGCATCCGGCCGGAGGAGCAGGCCCGCCTGGTCGGTGAGGGTTACACGGTGCGCACCTACGTGCCCTACGGCGACGACTGGTACGGCTACCTGATGCGCCGGCTCGCCGAGCGTCCCGCCAACCTGGCCTTCTTCGCCCGCGCGCTCACCTCGAAGAAGTAGCTCCCCACGTGGCCGTACCGCCGATCGACCTGGTCGGCGGTATCCGGCACCGCCTTGACCGATTTGGCTAATGACATTAGCTTGAGAGCTATGAAGACTAGCTTGGTGGAGCGTGCCGGTGGTCGGATCGCCTACGAGGTGCACGGGCAGGGGCCGCTGGTGGTCCTCTCGCACGGCATGGGAGAGAACCGCCGCTCCTACCGGCATCTGATCCCGCTGCTGGTGGCAGCGGGCTACCGGGTCGCCTCGGTCGACGTACGCGGGCACGGGGACTCCAGCGCCGACTGGCCGTCGTACGCCCCGGTGGAGGTGGGCGGCGACCTGCTCGCGGTGGTGCGCGACCTCGGCGGCGGTCCGGCCGTCCTGGTGGGCAGCTCGTCGAGCGCCGCCGCCGTGGTCGTCGCCGCCGCCGACGCGCCCGGCCTGGTCAACGGGATCGTGCTGGTCGGCGCGTTCGTCGGCCAGCCGAGGCTCAGCCCCTTCCTGCGGCTGGCGCAGGGCGTGGTGCTGCGTAGTCCACGACTGTTCGGCCTGTTCCACCGCACGCTCTTTCCCGTGCACCGTCCGACCGACGACGCGCAGTACCGCCGGGAGCTGGTGGCGGCGCTGCGTCGCCCCGGCCGGATGGCGCCGGTGCGCGGAGTGATCTATCCGGTGCGGCCGCACTGGACCACCCGCGCCCCGCAGGTGCGCCAGCCGGTGCTGGTGCTGATGGGCACGAAGGACCCCGACTTCCCCGACCCGGGCGCCGAGGCGCGGGCCGCCCGACGGCTGTTCCCGGTCGCCGAGGCGCGGATGATCACCGACGCCGGGCACTATCCGCACGCCGACCGTCCGGAGGCGATGGCGGCGGAACTGGTCGGCTTCCTGGCGGCGGCGAAGCGTGCCTAGGGCCGGGCTCAACGCGCAGGTGGTGGTGCGCGAGGCGGCCCGGCTCGTCGACGAGGTCGGGTACCACCGGCTCACCCTCGCCGCGTTGGCGAACCGGCTCGGCGTGGCGCTGCCGAGCCTCTACAAGCACATCAAGGGCTTGGAGGCGCTCGCGCAGCAACTGTCCGCGCTGGCCACCGCCGAGATTGCCGACGAGATGACCACGGCCGCCGCCGGCCGTAGCGGTGCGGACGCGCTGCGAGCCGTCGCCGCCGCCTACCGCTCGTACGCCCGTCGACACCCCGGCCGCTATCCGGCCACCCAGCGGGTACCGGATCCGGCCGACCCGGCGCACCTGGCCGCCGGGGAGCGGGCGGTCGGTGTGGTCTACGCCATCCTGCGGGGCTACGGCATCCACGGCGCCGCCGCAGTGGACGGAGTCCGGATGTTCCGCGCGGCCGTGCACGGCTTCGTCGCACTGGAGGCGTCCGGTGGCTTCGGGTTGCCCCGGGAACTCGACCGTTCCTTCGACCAGATGATCGCCGCCTTGGGCGTGGCGTTCTCGTCCTGGCCCGGATCGGGGACGCCCGGCCCTGCCTGAACGTACCGACCGGGACAGCGTCGGTCGATCGCCCTTCCGTCGGCGCCACCGCAGGCCGTACCCTTCGCCGGTGGATCACGGGGGCCATGTGGGCAGCGATGGGCCGGCGCCGACCGGTGCGACACCGGATGGGGTGACGGCGGAGCCGGCATCTGTACCGGCGGTGGAGGAGCCGCCAGCCGGTCCGGGGATCGAAGGCCGGCGGCGTCGACGTTGGCCACTGTGGACCGCGTTAGTCGCGGTGCTGCTGACCCTGAGTGTCGGCGCTCCGGTGGTGCTGCTGGCCGGCGGAGCGTCCGATGTCGAGGTCGGTGAGCCGGCGACCGCCGCCTCGCCGACGGAGAACCCGACCACGGCCGCCGCCCGACAGGTCGCCGAACGGATCACCGCGCAACTCGACAAGCAGGCCGCCGCCCTGCTCGGTGGTGACCGGTCAGCTTTCGCCGCGATCGCGGCCAGTGGGGTACGCCCCGAGCTGCGTCGACGGTTCGACGCGCTCAAGGCCCTGCGGGTCATGCACTGGCAGGGGCGGCCGAGTGGCCTGCCCACCTCCGCGGGCCGGGCGGGGGAATGGCGGGTGTCGATCGAGTTCCAGTACTGCTTCGTCGTACGGAACTGTCAACCGAGCCCGGTGGTGGTCGAGACCCGGTGGCGCGACGGTGCGGAACCCCGGCTGCTCAGCCTGCTCAAGTCGAAGTCCTCGGCAACTGTCAACGGCCGCTACAACGGCCAGCCCGGTGTCCTGCCCTGGGAGGTCAGCAAGCTGGCCGTCCTGGTCGGGAAGCGGGTGATGGTGGCCAGCACCCCGGCCCACCGCGACCGGTTGCCGGGCCTGCTGAAGCGGGCCGAGGCGGCGGCGAAGGTGGCGGACGGCTACGTGGTGACCGGAGCGCCGCCCGACCTGTACCGCGTCTTCTACGCCGGGCCGAAGGAGTGGGAACGGTGGTACGGCGGTGACCAGCCGGAATGGGGCGCGGGGTACGCGGTGAACGTCGGCGGCGGTCACCACGAGGTGGTGCTGGCACCCGAGACGCTCGACTACGGCCCCGGGCTGGACGAGCTGCTCCGGCACGAGCTGGCCCACACCGCCTCGCTGCCCGACAAGGACTACTGGGACAACTCGGCCTGGTGGCTGATCGAGGGGTTGGCCGAGCACGCCGGTGCCGACGGCCGGTCGGTCGCGCGGTACGAGGGGCTGGTGCCCACCCGGCGGCTGGTGCGGGGCGACTGGGACGGCAAGCTGGACAAGCTCATACCCGCCGACGACGCACCCCACGAGGAGGTGACGGGCAACTACGGGATCGCGTACCTCGCCTTCCGGCATCTGGTCGACCGCTTCGGCGAGGAGCGGGCCTTCGCCTTCTTCAAGGCGGTGGTGTACGACCTGCGGCTACCGGCGCAGACCACCGAGGAGATCTTCGGTCAGTCCTGGGCGAGCCTGCGCAAGGAGTGTGTCGCGTACGTCCGGAAGGCCGTGCGCTGACCTGGGGCGGCCCTGGCAGGGCGGACATCGACAGCGGCTCGTAGCATGTGTCGCGTGCGCCGCCCCGACTCGCCGCGGCTGCCAGCCATGCGGCTCCGCCTGCTCACCGTCCTGCTCGCCGTCACCGTGCTGACCGTCACCACCACCGCCGCCTCCTGCGGTGGTGACGAACCGTCGATCACCCTCGCCGCCGCGGCCCGAGCGGCGGTGGCGGAGGAGATCGACGCCCCCGCCACGGTCGTCGCGCGTGCGGCGGCGACCCTCACCGCCCCGGCGGACGGCACGCTGGCCCGACTGCGGGTCAAGCCGGGGCAGCAGGTCAAGCGGGGCCAGGTGCTCGCGGTGATCAGCTCACCGTCGGCCCGGGAACGGCTCCGCCAGGCGCGTGACGCGCTGAACGCGGCGAAGCGCGCCGGTGGTGGCGGTGGCGGCGGTGACCTCGTCGGTTCCCTGCGCGGCACCGACCGGGCCGCCGAGCAGACCCACGCCGCCGCCCGCGCCGCCGCGGCGAGGATCGACGACCCGGAGCTTCGCAAGGCGCTGCTCACCCAGGTCGAGGCGGCCCAGCGGCGGTACGACGCGGCGGCCCGGGCCGCCGACCGGGCGGTACGGGAGGTGCAGCGCGGCGTGCGCAACCTGAACTCCGCCGTCAGCGCGCTCGCCACCGCCCAGCGACTCCAGGCCCAGCAGGCGTACGACCTGGCCGAGGCGAACGTCGACGCGTTGACCCTGCGCGCCCCGATCGCCGGGGTGGTGCAACCGGGCGGCGTCAGCAGCGGCGGTGGCTCGGCGGGGGCGCTCGCCGGGTTGTTGGAGTCGGGTGGGATGCCGGCGGGCATCGGTGCGGAGGCCCTCGGCGCGCCGGCCGGCCCGCCGCCCGGGGTGGACACCGCGATACCGGTGGGTGGTCGGGTCACCGCCGGCACCGCGGTGCTGACCGTGGTCGACACCCGCGACCTGGGTCTGCTCGCCGAGGTCGACGAGACGGACGTGCTGCTGGTCCGGCCCGGGCTGACCGGCACCGTCGAACTGGACGCCGTCCCCGGTGCCAGTTACCCGGCGACGGTCCGCTCGATCGACGTGCTGCCCAGCACCTCGGCCCGGGGCGGGGTGAGTTACCGGGTACGACTCGCGCTCGGCGACGGCCGCTTCGGTGAGGCCGAGCCGGCGCCCACCCCGCGCCCTGGAATGAACGCGGTGCTGCGACTGCGGGTCCGGGAGGAGGCGGACGCGGTGACCGTGCCCGCGTCGGCGCTCTTCTCGGTAGACGGTAGGGACACCGTCTGGCTGGTGCGCGACGGTCGTGCCGACCGGGCGGTGGTCACCGTCGGTGTCCAGGGCCAGGACCTGGTGCAGATCGTCGACGGGGTGCAGGCCGGGGACCGGATCGTCGTCCGGGGTACCGACCAGATCCGCGAGGGCCAGGAGATCGGGTGAGCCGGGGGCCGGCCATCGAGGCGTTCGACGTGTCCCGGACGTACGAGTTGGACGGGGTCTCGGTGCCCGCCCTGCGGGGCGTGTCGCTGACCGTCGGCGCCGGCGACTACGTGGCGCTGATCGGGCCCTCCGGGTCCGGCAAGTCCACGCTGATGCACCTGCTCGGCGGTTTGGACCGGCCCAGCGGCGGCCGTCTGGTCATCGGTGGCCGGGAGGTGGGCAGCCTGTCCGCACCGGAGCTGGCCCGGCTGCGCAACGAGACGATCGGATTCGTGTTCCAGGCGTTCCACCTGCTGCCGCGTACCTCGGCGGTGGACAACGTGGCGCTGCCGCTGGTGTACCGGGGGGTGGGCGCGCGCCAGCGGCGGGAGCGCGCCGCCGCGATGCTCGGCCGGGTCGGCCTGGGGCACCGGCTGCACCACCGGCCCAACCAGCTCTCCGGCGGCGAGCAGCAGCGGGTGGCGATCGCCCGGGCCCTGGTCACCGACCCGACCGTGCTGCTGGCCGACGAGCCGACCGGCAACCTGGACAGCGCCACCGGCGCGGCCGTGCTGGAACTGCTCGAACGACTCAACGTCGAGTCCGGGGTGGCGCTGGTGATGGTCACCCACGACGCGGAGGTGGCGGCCCGGGCCGGACGGCGCATCGCGATGCGGGACGGTGTGGTCGTCGCCGACAGCGCGGCCACCTCGGCCGACGAGCCGGCGGGGCCGGCAGGTGCGGACGCCGGCGGGGCCGGTGCGCGCGGAGTGGCTGACGGCGGGGCCGGCACGTGAGGGTGGCCGAGGCGTGGCGGGTGGCCTGGGACGCACTGCGGGCGAACCGGATGCGCAGCGCGCTGACCATGCTCGGGGTGGTCATCGGGGTGGCCTCCGTGGTGCTGCTGGTGGCCATCGGCACCGGCACCAAGCAGCGGGTGGAACAGCAGGTGGAGGGACTCGGATCCAATCTGCTGCTGGTCGTGCCGGGGCGACTGGACGTGGGCAGCGCGCCGGCGCTGTCCCCGCTCACCCTGCAGGACGTCGACGCGGTAGGGCGGGTGGTCGGCGATCCCGACCGGGTGGCCGTGACGGTCGCCTCGGGTGCGACCGTGCGGGCCGGCAACCGGGAGGACTTCACGACCGTGCAGGGGGTGCTGGAGACGACCCCGACGGTCTTCGCCCGGGAACTGGGCCGGGGCCGGTACCTGACCCGGGCCGATGTGGACACCGGCCGGCGGGTGGCGGTGCTCGGCGACTCGGTGGCCCGGTCCCTCTTTCCGGACCGGGAGGCGGTCGGCCAACAGATCAACGTCGCCGGTGTCCGTTTCCGGGTGATCGGCGTCTTCACCCCGCTCGGGCAGAGCCTCGGCGTCGACCGGGACGACGAGGTGCACGTGCCGGTGACGGCGGCGCAGCGGCTCTACGGCACCCAGCGGGTCGACGCCATCGCGGTGAAGGCGCCGGACCGGGAACGGATCGACGAGCTGGGTGACCGGATCGTGGCCGAACTCAACGGCCGGCACCCCGGTACCGAGTTCAGCGCCGTCACCCAGGAGCAGATTCTCGGTGTGCTGGGTGACATCCTCGGCATCCTGACCGGCGTACTGGCCGCCATCGCGGGCATCTCGCTGCTGGTCGGTGGGGTCGGCGTCTCCAACATCATGCTCGTCTCGGTACGTGAGCGGACCCGGGAGATCGGGCTGCGGAAGGCGGTCGGGGCCCGGCCCCGGGACATCGGTGTGCAGTTCCTGCTGGAGGCGGTGCTGCTGACCTCCGTCGGTGGGCTCACCGGGATGGCCCTCGGGGTGGGCGGCGCGCTGCTGGTGGCCGCGCTCTCACCCATCCCCGCGGCGGTGACCTGGTGGTCGCTGGCACTGGCCTTCGGCGTCTCCGCGGCGGTCGGCATCGTCTTCGGGGTGGTACCCGCGCAACGGGCCGGTCGGCTCGATCCGGTGGTGGCGCTGCGCGCCGAGTGACCTCCCCGATACCCGCGGCCGAGGTTGATCGTCGCCGGAATCCCGAGGACCGTACCCGACCAGGGGTTTTTCGCCGCCGCACCGGCACGATCCATGATCAGTTGCAGGAAGGGATCGCGCCGGTCACAGCCGTCCCGCTACCGTACTGGTAACACGCGCGTCGCCGGCCGCGCGGGAGGACCCGTGTGGCGGCACGCGCCGGGCATGGGATGGGTCGGGTGAGCCATGGCCGGGTCGCAGTCCGACGGTCGGCTGTCGGAGGTCAAGTTCCTGACCGTCGCCGAGGTGGCAACGGTCATGCGGGTGTCGAAGATGACGGTCTACCGCCTGGTGCACAGCGGCGAGCTGACCGCGGTGCGGGTGGGCAGGTCGTTCCGGGTGCCGGAGCACGCGGTGCACGAGTACCTGCGCGGCGCCTTCCAGGAGACCGCCTGACCCTGGTGCGGCCGGGTCACGCGGGCCCGGTGGAACGGGCATCGAGCGGGGGCGCGTTGGTCCTGCTGACGCAGTTTCGCTACGCTGGACTCCGATCGTGACCGCTGGTGCGCTCCGCCGCCCATCCCGCCGGTCCGATCCCTGTCCGCAAGCGGTCGCCGACGCCACGGGTTCGTGGTGTCCTCCCGGTCGCGCCGCACGTTGCATCGAAAGGCTGTCGTATGGGCTCGGTGGTCAAGAAGCGCCGCAAGCGCATGGCTAAGAAGAAGCACCGCAAGCTGCTGCGCAAGACCCGCGTCCAGCGTCGCCGTCTCGGCAAGTGACCGACGCCGGGCCTGGTCCCGGCGTCCGTCCCTCGCCAACTGTCGACCCTCGGAGGCTCAGGTGATCAGGCCGTGGCTGTCCCGGCTCGGTCCCACCTGCCGGGGTAGGTGCGAGACATGACCCCCGGTGGCTCCCAGAGCCCTCCGGGGGTCGTCGTCGTGACCGGGGTCAGTCGCTACCTCGGCGCGCACGTCGCCGCCCGGCTGGCCGCCGACCCGCGGATCGACCGGGTCATCGGCATCGACCAGCCGGAGCCCGGGCCCGAGCTCGACGCACTGCTCGACCAGGTGGAGTGGATCCGGGTCGACGCCGGCTCGGTCGGTGGTCTCCTCGCCGACCTCGACGTGGACACCGTGGTGCACCTGGCCCTGGTCAGCTCGCCTGATCCGCAACACGGTGGTCGGGCGGCGATGAAGGAGCAGAACGTCATCGGCACCATGCAGCTGCTCGCCGCGTGCCAGCGGGCACCACGGTTACGCAAGATCGTGGTCCGCTCCTCCACCGCGGCGTACGGCGCCTCGTTCCGCGATCCGGCCGTCTTCACCGAGGAGACCGAGCCGCGCGAGGTGCCGCGGGGTGGCTTCGGCCGCGACATCCTCGACATCGAGGGGTACGTCCGAGGCTTTCGCCGTCGACGCGGTGACGTCACCGCCACGGTGCTGCGCTTCGCACCGTTCATCGGCTCGACGGCGGACACCACGCTCACCCGCTACTTCGCGCAGCCGGTGGTGCCGACCATCTTCGGCCGGGACGCCCGGCTGCAGTTCCTGCACTTCGACGACGCGCTGGAGGTGCTGCACCGGTCGGTCGTCGGTGATCACCCCGGCACCTTCAACGTCGCCGGGCCCGGCGTGCTCGCGCTGTCGCAGGCGATCCGTCGCGCCGGTCGGGTCGCCGTGCCGGTGCTGGAGCCGGGCCTGTCCGGTGCCGTCGCGCTGGCCCGGGTCATGGGCTTCGGTCGCTACGGCCTCGACCAGGTCGACCTCTTCGTGCACGGCCGGGTGGTGGACATCTCCCGGCTGGAGCGGGAGTACGCCTTCACGCCCCGCTCGACCGCCGCCGCCTTCGACGACTTCATCCGGGCACACCACGGGCGTGCCGTGGTGACCCGGGAGCACCTGGCCGCCGCCGAGCAACTGGTGCTGGACCAGATCCGGCAGGTTCGGGCCGCCGTCCGGGAGCGGTCGTGACCGGGCCCGAGGAACGACACGACGAGGCACGCCTCGACGACCGGTACGCCGTGCCGGCGCCGGTGGCCCCCGACCCGACGCGACGCAACGGACACCGTCCGGCCGCTTCCGGCCAGGCGGGCGATGTCTGGGACCGCCGGGTCGCCGCCGGGCTGGCCTTCCTGCGCCGACGGCTGGCGGGCGACTACGAGGTGGACGAGTTCGGTTTCGACCGCGACCTGACCGGGGCGGTCTTCCATCCCCTGCTGCGCCGGCTGTACCGGGACTGGTTCCGTACCGAGGTCACCGGCCTGGAGAACGTACCCACGGACGGGGCGGGGCTGATCGTCGGCAACCATTCCGGCACCGTGGCACTGGACGCGTTGATCCTCTCCACCGCGCTGCACCACGAGCACCCGGACCACCGCTACCTGCGGCTGCTCGGTGCGGACCTGGTCTTCCGGATGCCGGTGGTCTCCGAGATCGCCCGCAAGACCGGCGGCACGATGGCCTGCAACCCGGACGCCGAGCGGCTCATGCGCCACGGCGAGCTGGTGGGCGTCTTCCCGGAGGGCTTCAAGGGCGTCGGCAAGCTGTACGCGCAACGCTACAAGCTGCAACGCTTCGGTCGGGGTGGCTTCGTCTCGGCGGCGCTGCGCACCGGCACTCCGATCATCCCGGTGGCCATCGTCGGCGGCGAGGAGATCTATCCGATGCTCGCCGACATCAAACCGCTGGCCCGGCTGCTCAAGCTGCCGTACTTCCCGGTGACCCCGACCTTCCCCTGGCTCGGGCCGCTGGGCATGGTGCCGTTGCCGAGCAAGTGGCTCATCGAGTTCTGCCCGCCGATCCCGACGGAACACCTGATGGACTCCGCGGACGATCCGCTGGTCGTGTTCAACCTCGCCGACCAGGTACGGGAGACCATCCAGCAGACTCTGCACCAGTTGCTGGAGCGTCGGCCCGACCCGTTCGGTCCTTAGACTCCAGGTGCACGGAGCAGCTTCCCCGCACGGCCGTCACCGTCACGTCGAACCGGGCGAGCGGTGGTTCGCGACGGATTCCACCGCGCGACTGCCGGCGTGCCGGTCCGGGCCCGGCGGGCTCGAAGCGCCGACTGGTCAGGAGCAGGTGGTGGGGATCGGGCCGAGCGTGTCGCTGCTGACGGTGAACTCCTGGCCGCAGGCGATGGCGGCCCGCACGGCCTCGGCCCGCTCGGCGACGGATTCGAGCAGCGCCAGCGATTCGCCGGTGCGCGCCCGGTCGATCCGGGAGCCCCGACCCCCCAGCGCGCTCAGCGAACGCCGCTGATCGGTGAGGAACGCGTCGACCGCGGCCAGTGCCGCGGGATCCGAGCGCTGCGCGGCGGCCCCGGTGAGCAGGCGTACGCCCTGCCGGGTGTCCGCGTCCATGTCGTCGAGCACCGCACGGTATCCACCGGGGCTGCCCTTCAACGTGGCCGCCTCGGCCAACCGGGTGCGGGCGAAGTCGAGAAAGAGCTGTCCCCGACTGATGTCGGAGCTGGTGAGCGCGAGCTGCGCCCGTTCGGTGCCGCGCTTCATGCCGTACAGCGCGTCACCGGGCACCGCGTCCTCGCTGGCGGCCGAGATACCGGAAACGGCCACCGCGCCGGCGGCGATGCCGATGAGGATCGCACCGCGAGCGCGGGCCCGACGGGCGGTCACCGGGGGCAGTAGCGAACCACGACCGGAAGACGCCTTCTCGGCCGGGCGGGCCGGGACCGGCGCGCCGACCCCCTCACGAACGGCGGTGGCCAGCAACATCGCCCGCAGGCCGGTGCGGAACTCCGGGTCGACCTCGGCGTCCGGCGCGTTGGCACCGAGATGCCGGCCAAGCGTGACGAGTGGTGCGAGCTGATGGTCGTCCCTGGACCGCACGTGATGACGTCGGCCGCCGTTGGCTTCGTCGAGAAGCTGCGCGAAGCGCTCGGCGCGCCGACGGGAGAAGAGGGCGTTGTCCACCGTGGCACCTCCTCTCGCTGGTCACGGCCGGTCGGCCGCGTTCACCGCCAGCGACCGATGACCTCGTGACACCACGGCGAGGGGCCGTCGTCGGCACCGTCGCAGGTCATCCGGAGGCCCCCGAGGGCTCCCGGCCTGTCACCGGTCGCACCCGGAGAAACGCGCCGCGCCGGGGGCGGGTTACGGCCCGGCCGGTGCCGAAATTACGCAAAGTGATCGCTGTCAGGTCTGAGCGCTCGGCAGCCGACCAGGACGGGCCGCCATCGTGACGGTGCCGAAGGTCACGGCTGGAAGCCGTCCGGAAGCAGCCGCGCCAGGGCCCGGACCGCCCGGTACTGCAGCGCCTTGATCGCACCCTCGTTCTTGCCCATCGCCCGGGCGGTCTCGGCGACCGAGAAGCCCTGGAGAAAGCGGAGCACGATGCATTCCTGCTGCTCGGGGTTGAGGCGTTTCACCGCACCCAACAGGGCGACGTTCGTGATGTGCTCCACCACCGCCGCCTCCGGGCTGCCCTCCGGGCCTCGATCCTCCCGGTCGGCGTCGAGGACGTCGCCGGTGGTGACCTCCAGCCGGTACCGGCCGGACTTGAAGTGGTCGGCGACCAGGTTGCGCGCGATGGTGACCAGCCAGGCACCGAGGTCGCGACCCTGCCAGGTGAAGCTGCCGATCCGCTTGAGAGCGCGCAGGAAGGTGTCCGAGGTGAGGTCCTCGGCGAGTTGCCGGTTGCCGACCCGGAAGTAGACGAAGCGGAACACCGTGTCCACGTAGCGGTCGTAGATCAGCCCGAACGCCTCGGCCTCGCCGGCCTGGGCGCGCTCGACGAGGGCCCATACCTCGGTGGCCGGATCGGAGGGGTCCGGGCGGCTCGGGAACCCGGTCGAGGTGCCGGTCGTCGCGGGCACCGCGGGAATTACCGCGGTCTCGGTGGTGGACACCTCGGTGACCGGCGCGTCCCCACTGCGCCGAGCCTGAGCCGGCATCGTCGGGCGGTTCGGGGAGGCGACCCGCCCGCCGGCGGGCTTGGCGTTCCCACCGGGCACCGGTGGTCGATGTGGCGGCTCGTTCTGGTGGGGCCGACTGCCCACCCGGCGCGCGGTACCGTCACCCCGGACGGTGAGATTGGCCGACGCGTCCGGTGCGCCGTGGGCACCGCCGCGTTCGTTGATCGGAGCGCGGGCGGCCGGTCCGGTCAGGCCGATCGGACGCTCGGCGAAGCCGAAGGTGGTCATCGCGCCGCCTCCGTTCCGCCGGTGGCCGCCGGGCCGGCGACGACCGGTCGGCCGGTCGTCGCCTCGTCGGGCAGGGGGGCTCCGGGGCGTGCCGACGGGCGGCAGATCCCCTTGAGGTGCTGGTCCAATGCGCTCAACGGCACGGGGGCCTCCTCGGGCTGAGGGGTGTCGACTCACGGCAAATGGGGTGAGCCGACCCGAGTGATGATAGGGCCAACGTCACCCGCGCGTGGCAAGTCCGTTACACAGGGCCGAAGTATTTCCTGACGTGTCGCCGACCCGGCGGACCGGTTGTCCGTCGGGTGTGGTTGACAACAGGCCACTCACATGTTCCCCATTGGAGCCGCTGTTCCCGCAGGTGACAGGCGGGATCGACGGCGAATGCCGGGGCCCGGTGCGGACCGGCGGCGGCACCGGGCCGGGCGTCCACGGTGTGTCGCTGTCGCACCCGTACCGCACCGTCGGTGACGCCATTCGGTGCCGTGGACGGGACTCGCGGGCGTGGCCCTGCGGATCGGGCTGTGCCAGACTCAGCCACCGTGCAGGATCCTGACTCGGTCTCCGGTCCCAACCTCGCCGACCGTCTTCGCCGGGCGGCGGCGCGGCACCCGGGCAAGCCCGCCCTGCATTGGCAGGATCGGACGATCACCTGGTCCGAACTGGACGAGGCGGTGAGCGGTGCGGCCCGGGCGCTGGCCGACACGGTGCCGGGGGTCGACGCGACCCGGCCAGCGGCGCGGGTCGCCGTGGCGCTGCCGAACGTGCCGGATTTCGTGGTCACCCTGCTCGGCGCGCTGCGCGCCGGGCTGACCGCGGTACCGGTGAACCCCGGCCTGACCGGGCGCGAGCTGCGACACGTCCTGGCTGACTCGGGCGCGTCGGTGCTGATCGGTACCGAGCGGATCCGGGGCCTGGTGGCGGAGCTGGACCTGCCCGCGCTGGTCGCGGTGCACACCGGCGCACCGACCGGCGGTGACGACCGGACGTTCCCGGTCCGGGGTGCCGACGACCTGGCGATGCTGCTGTACACCTCGGGCACCTCGGGCTGGCCCAAGGGAGCCATGCTCTCCCACGGGGCGTTGGCGGCCAACCACGAACAGATCGGCCGGATCGACCCCCCGGTGGTCGGCCCGGACGACACCGTGCTGCTGGCCCTGCCGCTGTTCCACGCCTACGGGCTGAACTCCGGGCTGGGTGCCGTGCTCCACCATGGTGCGACCGGAGTCCTGGTCGACGACGCTGGATCCGACGCGGCGCTCGCCGAGATCGCCCGGCACCGGGTGAGCGTCCTGGTGGGCGTACCGTCGATGGTGCAGGCCTGGGCCCGGGCGGGTGCCGACACCCTCGCCGCGGCGATGGCCGCGGTACGGACCGTGGTGTGCGGCGCGGCGCCGCTGGAGCCGGCCGACGCGGCGCGCTTCACCGAGGCCGCCGGACGTCCGGTACACGTCGGGTACGGCCTGACCGAGACCGCCCCGGTGCTCACCTCGACCCTGGTCGGCGGCGAACCCCGGCCCGGCTCGATCGGCCGTCCGTTGCCCGGCGTGCAGGTGCGGCTGGTCGGTGCGGACGGCACGGAGCTGTGGCGCGACGGAGTGGCCGCGCCCGACGACGATCCGGACGAGATGAACCTCACCGACCCGTCCTCGGGTACCGATCCGGGACAGCTCGTGGTGCGTGGGCCGAACCTGTTCTCCGGATACTGGCCGGACGGCGCGGGCGGACCGGACGCCGACGGCTGGTGGCCCACCGGCGACGTGGCGTACGCCGATGTCGACGGCGACCTGTTCCTGGTCGACCGGATCGGCGAGCTGATCCTGGTCAACGGCTTCAACGTGTATCCGCACGAGGTGGAGCTGGTGTTGTCGGCCCATCCCGCGGTGGCGGAGTCAGCCGTAGTGGGTGTGCCGCACCCGAGGACCGGGGAGACTGTCCGGGCGTACGTGGTGCCGAGGCCGCAGGCCGCGGTGGCACGCGCCGAGCTGATCGACCACTGCACGCGTAACCTGGCCAGATTCAAGTGCCCGACCGAGGTCGAGTTCGTCGACGTGCTGCCGCGCTCGGTGATCGGGAAGGTACGCAAGACCCTGCTCGGTACGACGGAGGAGACCGATGCGTGAACCTCGCCTGACGCTGATCACCCGTCCCGGCTGTCACCTCTGTGCGGACGCCAGGGCGGCGCTCGACCGGGTGGTCGCGGTCACCGGCGACCGGTGGACCGAACGGGATGTCAGCGGCGACGTGGAGCTGGAGCGCGAGTACGGCGACCGGCTGCCGGTGGTGCTGCTCGACGGCAGGGAACACGGCTACTGGCGGGTCGAGGAGGAACGGCTGCTGCGCGACCTGACCACCCCGCAGCTCTGAGGCCGCCGCGCCGGGTCGCGGCCGGATAGGGTGCGGCGATGACCCCTGCGAGCACCCATCTGGTGTGGGACTGGAACGGCACCCTGCTCAACGACCTGAGCCTCGTGGTGGCCTGCACCAACGCGGTGTTCGCCAGCGAGGGCGGGCCGAGCGTCACCCCCGACGAGCACCGGGTGAGGTTCCGCCGGCCGATCGCCGACTACTACACGGAGATCCTCGGCCGCGCGGTGGACGACGACGCCTTCGGCCGGCTGGACAAGATCTTCCACGACGCGTACCGGATGGGTCTGACCACCTGTGAGCTGGCGCACGACGCCGTGGACGCGATGGCGGCCTGGTCGGGCAGCCAGTCCCTGTTGTCGATGTGGTTCCACGACGAGCTGGTGCCCGCCGTCGAGACGTACGGCCTGACCGGTCGGTTCGCCCGGGTCGACGGGCTGCGGGCGCAGATCGGCGGCGACCGCAAGGCGGAGTCGCTGGCGCGGCACCTCGACGCGTTGGGCATCGACGGCCGGTCGGTGGTGCTGATCGGCGACTCGCTCGACGACGCTGACGCGGCCCGGTCCGTCGGCGCCCGCGCCGTCCTCTACAGCGGTGGCTTCACCGACCGCGCCCGGTTGCTCGCCTCCGGCCACCCCGTCGCCGACTCGCTCACCCAGGCCGTGACCCTCGCCACCGGTTCCACCGGCCCACTGCGTCGTTCATGACGTTGTCGGGCAGGAAATTCGGCGTGTCGGGGCGATAACTTCACGATCGGCGAATGGGGAACGGGGTCGAGGGCTACGTGTGATTGGTCAGAGAAGTCGGGATTGAGCGATAATCGCGCGGGCACCGACGGTGAGGTGGTGATCGATCTTGTGGGATGGAGGGGCCGGTGGGGACGCGGGCCGTGCCAGCAAGATCGCGATTTGTGCACGTCTTCACAAGCGCCTACTCTGTAATTCCGACGCGCCCCGCTAGCACAGCCGGCACCATCGGTCGTCGGCGGGAGTCCCGAAACGGCCGACCGGTGGAGTTGGTCGAGGATCGCACCGCACGGAGTCTCATGAGTCAGCACCGTCACCCTGGCGCGCCCGGTCGCGCAGGTGCCGTACCGGCGCTCCCGGACCTGCCCGAGGCGACGGTGGCCCGGCTCCCCGAATACCTCCGTGCCCTGCACAACCTCGCGGAAACCGGTCACGAGACGGTTTCCAGCGAAGGGCTGGCCAACGCCGCCGGAGTGAACTCGGCCAAGCTCCGTAAGGACCTGTCCCAGCTCGGCTCGTACGGCACCCGGGGCGTGGGCTACGACGTCGGGCTGCTGATCGATCAGATCGAGTACGTGCTCGGGCTCACCCAGCGCCGGGCGGTCGCCCTGGTGGGCGTGGGTAACCTGGGTCACGCCCTGGCCGGCTACGACGGCTTCGCCAGCCGTGGGTTCCGGATCGCCGCCCTCCTCGACGCCGACCAAGAGCGGGTCGGTGAGGAGATCAACGGCCTGGTCGTGCAGCACATCGACGAGCTGCCCCGGGTGGCCGCCGAGGAGTCCATCGCTATCGGTGTCATCGCCACCCCGGCCGCCGCCGCGCAACGGGTGGCGGACCAGTTGGTCGCCGTCGGCGTGACCAGCATCCTGAACTTCGCGCCGTGCGTACTCTCGGTCCCCGAAGGGGTCGACGTGCGCAAGGTCGACCTGGCCATCGAGTTGCAGATCCTGTCGTTCCACGAGCACCGCAAGGCATCCCTGACCGCGTTGCCCGCCGCCGGTGGGTCCGCCCTGACCGCCCTGCCCGGTGGTCTCGCGGTCACCGAGAGCCAGGAGGCGATCGGCACGTGAAACTCCTCGTCGTGGGCGCGTCCTACCGCACCGCACCGGTCGCCACCCTGGAACGACTCGCGGTGTCACCCAGCGGGCTCGACCGCACGCTGGGTCGGCTGGTCGCGCAGCCGTACGTGAGCGAGGCCGTGCTCGTCTCCACCTGCAACCGGGTGGAGGTCTACGCGGCGGTCTCCGGCTTCCACGGCGGCCTCGGCGACATCTGCGCCGTGCTCGCCGAGCAGGCGGGTTGCCAGCCCGCCGCGCTGGCCAACCACCTCTACGTGCACTTCGACTCGGCTGCGGTGGATCACGTCTTCCGGGTCGCCGCCGGCCTGGACTCGATGGTCATCGGCGAGGCGCAGATCCTCGGGCAGCTACGTGACGCCTACCACTGGGCCAGCGCTGCCGACACCGCCGGCCGGCTGCTGCACGAGCTGATGCAGCAGGCGCTGCGGGTGGGTAAGCGGGCCCACTCGGAGACCGGCATCGACCGCGCCGGTCAGAGCGTGGTGACCGCCGCGCTGGGACTCGCCGCCGGTCACCTCGACGACGACCTCACGGGTCGACCCGCCCTGGTCGTCGGTGCCGGAGCGATGGGCTCGTTGGGCGTGGCGACGCTGTCCCGGCTCGGTGCCGGACCGCTGACCGTGACGAACCGGAGCACCGGCCGCGCCGTCCGGCTGGCCGAGTCCTACGGAGCCGGCGCGCGACCGATGGCCGAGTTGGTCGACACCCTCACCACGGTGGACGTCGTGGTGGCCGCCACCGCCTCGCCCGAGCCGGTCCTCACCCGCGAGGTGGTCGCCGCCGCGACCGCCGACCGCGCCCCCGGGCGTGGCCCACTGGTCCTGCTCGACCTCGCGGTGCCGCGAGACGTCGGCCCCGGCGTCGCCGAGCTGCCCGGCGTCGAGGTGATCGACATCGACCGGATGGCGGCGCTGCTCGCCGACGGCCCGGTCGCCGCCGACGCCGCCGCCGTCGAGCGGATCGTGGCCGGCGAGGTCGAGTCCTTCCTCTGCTGGCTGCGCGGTGCCGACGTGGCGCCGACCGTCGCCGCCCTGCGCGGCCGGGCCGACGACGTGGTCGCCGCCGAGCTGCGCCGGCTCGCGCAACGCCGTCCCGACCTCAGCGACGACCAGCGTGCCGAGGTGGCCCGTACGGTGCACCGGGTGGTCCAGCGGCTGCTGCACCAGCCGACCGTCCGGGTCCGTCAGCTCGCCGCCGAACCCGGCGGCGACCAGTACACGGCCCTGCTGCGGGAACTGTTCGACCTCCAGGTCCCGCAGACCTCGCCGGTGGACACCGTGCCCGACATCACCCCACCCACCGGAGGCGACCGATGAACGAGGCCCCGCTGCGCCTCGGTACCCGGGGCAGCAAGCTGGCGATGGCCCAGTCGGGGCAGGTCGCCGAGGCGTTGACGGCGCGTACCGGACGTCCCGTGGAGCTGGTCGAGGTGGTGACCGCCGGCGACCGGTCCAGCGCGCCGGTGCACCGCCTCGGGGTGGGCGTGTTCGTCTCCGCACTACGTGACGCGCTGGTCGCCGGGACGATCGACTTCGCGGTCCACTCCTACAAGGACCTGCCCACCGCGACCGCGGCGGGGCTGCACATCGCCGCGGTGCCGCCGCGCCAGGATCCGCGTGACGCGCTCGTCGCCCGCGACGGCAGGACGCTCGCCGAACTTCCGCCCGGCGCGGTCGTCGGCACCGGCGCGCTGCGCCGGATCGCCCAGCTGCACGCGCTGGGCATGCCGCTGTCGGTCACCCCGATCCGGGGCAACATCGACACCCGGCTGGCCCGGGTGCTCGGCCCGGAGGCCGACCTGGACGCCGTCGTCCTGGCCCGGGCGGGCCTGACCCGCATCGACCGCGCCGACGCCGTCACCGAGACGCTCGACCCGATGCTGATGCTGCCGGCCCCGGCTCAGGGAGCCCTGGCGGTGGAATGCCGGCTCGACGACACCGACCTGGTCGAGTTGCTCGCCCTGCTCGACCACGCACCGTCACGCGCCGCGGTCACCGCGGAGCGGGCGATGCTGGCCACCCTGGAGGCCGGATGCTCCGCTCCGGTCGCCGCCTACGCCGAACTCGCCGAGGGCGACAACGGTGATGAGATCTACCTGCGCGGGGCGGTGATCAGCCCGGACGGTACGCACGAGGTCCGGCTGTCCCGCACCGGTACGCCCGCCGACGCGGCGGAGA
Organism: Micromonospora palythoicola; assembly: GCF_036689795.1. Taxonomy (NCBI): domain Bacteria; kingdom Bacillati; phylum Actinomycetota; class Actinomycetes; order Micromonosporales; family Micromonosporaceae; genus Micromonospora; species Micromonospora palythoicola. The sequence goes on from NZ_JBAGKI010000017.1 coordinate 66,640, forward strand.
TCGGTAAGGCACTCGCCGCCGAACTCCTCGACCTCGGCGCCGACTCGATCCTCGGCCCGCAAGGACACGACGGCCCGGGGACCCAGCAATTTGGGAGCACAGAATGACCCGCACCCGTAAGCCCGTAGGCCGTATCGCGTTCGTCGGGGCAGGACCCGGCGACCCGGGCCTGCTGACCCGCCGGGCGCACGACGCCCTGGTCGGCGCCGACCAGGTGGTGTACGACCGGGGAGTACCCGAGTCGCTGCTCGACGTCGTCCGGGCCGAGGCCAGCTCCGACGCCCAGTTCACGCCGGCCGAGGGCGCGCCGGGCGACGTGGCCAAGATCCTGATCTCGGCGGCCCGCTCCGGGCAGAACGCGGTGCACCTGGTGGCCGGCGATCCGTTCGGGCACGACTCGGTGGTCAAGGAGGTGCAGGCGGTGGCGCGTACCGCCGCGCACTTCGAGGTGGTACCCGGAGTCGGCCAGGCCGAGGGGGTGGCCACCTACGCGGGCGTGCCGCTGCCGGGCGTACGCACCGCCGCCGACGTCGAGGACGTCAGCGCCCTGGACTTCGACGCGCTGGCGGCGGCCGTGCAGCGCGGTTCGCTGGCGCTGGCGGTCGACGCCGGTGACCTGGCCGCGATCCGTGACGGGCTGCTGGCCGCCGGCGTGAACGGCGCCACCGACGTCGGAGTGACCGGCGACGGCACCGGGGAGACGCAGTACACCACCACGTCGACCGTGGACTCCTTCGTCGCGGCGGCACTCGGTTTCACCGGCCGGGTCGTGCTGACCGTCGGCGACGGTGTCGGCCAGCGGGACAAGCTCAGTTGGTGGGAGAACCGCCCGCTGTACGGCTGGAAGGTGCTGGTGCCCCGCACCAAGGAGCAGGCCGGCGCGATGAGTGCCCGACTGCGGGCGTACGGGGCGATCCCGTGTGAGGTGCCGACCATCGCGGTGGAGCCGCCGCGTACCCCCGCCCAGATGGAGCGGGCGGTCAAGGGCCTGGTCGACGGCAGGTACGCCTGGGTGATCTTCACGTCGGTCAACGCGGTGCGGGCGGTCTGGGAGAAGTTCGCCGAGCACGGGCTGGACGCCCGGCACTTCGGCGGCGTCAAGATCGCCTGTATCGGCGACGCCACCGCCGACGCCGTCCGGGCCTTCGGCATCCAGCCGGAGCTGATTCCCTCCGGTGAGCAGTCCTCCGAGGGGCTGCTGGCCGAGTTCTCGCCGCACGACGAGGTGCTCGACCCGGTCGGCCGGGTGCTGCTGCCGCGCGCCGACATCGCCACCGAGACGCTCGCCGCCGGGCTCACCGAGCGCGGCTGGGAGGTCGACGACGTGACCGCGTACCGGACCGTCCGGGCCGCTCCGCCGCCCGCCGAGATCCGGGACGCGATCAAGTCGGGCGGGTTCGACGCGGTGCTGTTCACCTCGTCCTCCACGGTCCGGAACCTGGTCGGCATCGCCGGCAAGCCGCACACGCGTACCGTTGTCGCTGTCATCGGGCCCAAGACGGCGGAGACCGCGACGGAGTTCGGCCTGCGGGTCGACGTCCAACCGCCGCACGCGTCGGTGCCCGATCTGGTGGAGGCGCTCGCCGGCTACGCCGTCGAGCTGCGGGAGAAGCTCGCCGCGATGCCGGCGAAGCAGCGCCGTGGCTCGAAGGTCCAGGGGCCGACCGCGCTGAGGTTCCGGTAGCCGCTCCGGCTCCGGCTGGTCGTCAGGGAGGGTTCATGGCGTACCCAGAGATGCGGCCCCGTCGGCTGCGCCGCACCGCGGCGATGCGTCGGCTGGTCGCCGAGACCCGCGTCGACCCGGCCGAGCTGGTCGTGCCGATGTTCGTCAAGGAGGGGCTGACCGAGCCGCGGGCCATCGCCTCGCTGCCGGGGGTGCTCCAGCACTCGCGCGACTCGCTGCGCAAGGCGGCGGTGGAGGCGGTGCAGGCCGGCGTCGGCGGGATCATGCTGTTCGGCGTGCCCACGTCGCGCGACGAACGTGGTTCCGGCGGCATCGACCCGAACGGCATCCTGAACGTCGCGATCCGGGACGTGGTCGCCGAGGTGGGCGACGCGACGGTGGTGATGAGTGACCTCTGCCTGGACGAGTTCACCTCGCACGGGCACTGCGGGCTGCTCACCCCGGCCGGCGAGGTCGACAACGACGCCACCCTCGCCGCGTACGCCGAGATGGCGGTGGCCCAGGCCGCCGCCGGGGTCGGGGTGGTCGGGCCGTCCGGCATGATGGACGGCCAGGTCGGGGCGGTACGCGCGGCACTCGACGCGGCCGGTCACACCGACGTGGCCGTCCTCGCGTACGCCGTGAAGTACGCCTCGGCGTTCTTCGGCCCCTTCCGGGATGCGGTGGAGTCGGCGCTGGAGGGGGACCGACGGGCCTACCAGCAGGATCCGGCGAACCTGCGCGAGTCGCTACGTGAGGTCGCGCTGGACGTCGCCGAGGGCGCCGACATGGTGATGGTCAAGCCGGCGCTGCCGTACCTGGACGTGGTGTCGGCGGTCCGCGCCGCCGTGGACGTGCCCGTGGCGGCCTACCAGGTCTCCGGCGAGTACGCGATGGTCGAGGCGGCCGCCGCGAACGGCTGGATCGACCGGGAGCGGGTGATACTGGAAACCCTCACCTCGATCCGCCGCGCCGGTGCCCAGATCATCCTCAGCTACTGGGCCGTCGAGGCCGCCCAACTGCTCCGCCAGCGTTACTGACCCTGCTCGACCCCGAGCACGCGACGGCTGACGGCTGCGCTGTCGCGGCGGCCTGTTCGCACGCCAACCCCGTCTGCACTGGTAGCGACCATCGACCGAACCAGTGCCATCACCCTGAGTAACGGCGGCGGAGGCGACCGGTCAGCGCGTCGCGTCGAGGCGGTGGACCAGCTCGGCGACGTCGATGCTGTATTCGCACCAGTCCCGGTCGGTGCGGTAGCCCAGCTCGGCGTTGACCTTGAGCATGGCCTCGTTGGCCTGCGCGTTCCAGGTCTGCACCTCGGTCAGTTGCGGCTCGGCCGAGCGCAGTTCCAACAGCATCCGAGCCTTTATCGCCCGGTCGATGCCGTAGCCCCGGTGATCCTGCACCACGATCGTGTCGTACTGGTCGGCGCGGGTCGGATGCTGGGCCGGCACGACCACCTCGGTGAGGCCGGCCACCTCACCGGTCTGCTCGTGCAGGGCGAGCACGATGTACGGCTTCATGCCCCGCCGGTGCAGGCAGTCGAGGCTGTCCCGGAGCCGCTGCGGATCGTACGAGCTGGGTCGTAGCTCGCCGTCCTCGATGTCCCGGATCTCGGCCTTGGCCCGCGCGTACGCCTCGATCAGCTCGTCCGGCGGACCGCCGGGGTGAAACTGGACGCGGTAACCGGCGCCGAGCCCGGTGGACATCTGCGCCAACTCGGCCCAGTCGACGCCGGAGAGGTCGAGGACGCTGCGGGTCTCCACGTACTCCCGGGTGAAGCCGAGCGATTCGTAGAAGGCGACGGCGGGAGTGTCGCCGACCACCTCCACCCCGATCGACTCGAAGCCCTCCTGGTAGACCCGGCGGGCCGCGCGCAGGACGAGATCGCGGCCCAGGCCACTGCGCCGCGCGGACGGGTGGACCAGGACCTCCAGCACGCCGATGTTGCCGAGCAGCAGCACGTGCACCTGACCGAGGATGGCTCCCGGAGCGCCGTCGACGTCTGGATCCTCCTGCGCGATCCAGGAGATCCGCCGTTCGCCCGGCATCACCTCGGCGAGGTATTCCCGCAGGGAACTCTCCCGCCACGGCGGATCCTGCGGAAGATCGGCCGCCAGGACCGCGTTCAGCGTGTCCAGCAGCGACGCGATCTCGGCGGACGACGCGGTCCTGGGGTCCCACTCGCGCACCATCACCCGTCTAGCTTGCCGTCATCCGCAGCCGGGGGGAAGTGTCCAGTTCTCCAATGTATGCGGACGATCACTTCACGTGCGACTGGCCTGTCCGTACCGGTTGGCGGCGTCGAAGACGTCCTGGGCGTACCTTCGGACATCGTTGTACGACAGGATCGCGTTCCACCAGTCGCCCGGAATGGTGAGGTTCCGGCCGCCCTTGCACAGGTACATCCCGGCCGCGAGCGCGGCGTCGTGGATGTTGTGCGGGTCCTCACGGCCGTCGTTGTCCGCGTCGGCGCCGATCTCCTCCCAGGTGGTCGGGATGAACTGCATCGGCCCGATCGCCCGGTCATAGGTGGTGTCGCGGTCCAGCTCGCCCCGGTCGGTGTCGGCGATCCGCATCCGGTTGCCCTGGCCGTCCAACGGCAGACCGATGATCTCCGGGACAGCCCGGCCGTCCGCGCCGAGCTGGGCGTTGTTGGCCTGTCCGTGGCGGGACTCGACCAGGCCGATCGCGGCCAACGTGGTCCAGCTCAGGCCGCAGGCGCGGTCGGTCTCGGCGAGCACCAGCTCGGCGTAGCCGTACGCCTGCATGGCGATCGGGTCGATGCCGACCTTGGCGCCGGTGTCGCGGGCCCAGCCGGCCAGGGCGTCGGACGGGCGTCCACCGACCGGCCCGGCGGTGCCCGGTGGGGTCACACCCGGCGGAAGGGTCGCGGTGGGAGGCGGGAACTGCCCCGGTGGCGGCACCTGACCGGACGGCGTCAGGTCGCTGGGCAGCGCGTCGGCGGTGGCGTCGACCGCCACCGGACGCGGAGCGCCAAGGGTGGCGGGCACCACCAGCGCGCCGGCCGTGGCGGTCGCGGCGACCAGGACGAGCAGGAACACGCCGGGCAGGGTCAGTCGGCCGCTCGGCCGGCGCGACCAGGCGCGGGTCGCCCGGGCCGCGGCCCGGGGCCCGGGCAGGCGTACGGCGTGCCCGAAGCGCACCCGGCGGCGCCGGGCTGCCGGTGCGCCGGACTCCGGAGTGGACTCCTCGACAGTGGTCTTCGGCGTCGACTCCGCGTCGGGACCAGCCTCCGGCGCGGCCGTGGCGCTGCCCTTCGGGCCGTCCGCCGCAGTGGTGCCGTCGGTGGCCACTGCCGGAACCGGGTCGGTGGCGGGTGGGTCCGGTGCCGGGTCGTCGGCGGGCTTGCCGGAACTCAGCCAGGGACGGCGGGGACGGGGCAGCCTGGTTGCCGGCCCGTCCGGGCCGGCGCCGGAGTCGGCGCGCGGCGTGGCCGGTCGCAGGGGCCGCAGGGTGATGCGCTCTTCGCCGTCTGCCACCCGTCGAGTATCACCCATGTCTTCGCCGGCGTCAGGTCCGGTCGTAGGCTGACGGCATGCCCCGGTACGAGTTCCGTTGTCGCGCCTGCGGCGCCACCTTCGAGGTCAACCGTCCGATGGCGCGGGCCGGTGAGCCGGCGCCCTGCCCGCAGGGGCACGCCGACACGGTGAAACTGCTCTCCACGGTCGCGGTCACCGGCCGTGGTGGCGGCCGGTCCGGCGCCTCGTCCGCACCCGCCGGTGGCGGCTGCTGCGGTGGCGGCTGCGGCTGCTGACCACGCCGGGACGGTTGGTCGACGGGTGGTACGGGTGGCTGCCGGCCTTGCCCGGACGCAGGGTCCGATGGCACCTTGGGTCGGAGCCTCGGCCGGCCGTTCTCACGATGCGTGATGATCCGGTCTCGGGAAGTATGGTGCCGAGACCAGGGGGGAGGTTCCACGCATGCCGCCACGGATCCACCTCCCGACCGGTTGGGTGACCTTCGTATTCACCGACATCGAGGGCTCCACCCGGTTGGCCCAGCTGCTCGGGTCCGGCTACCGGCCGGTCCTCGCCGAGCACCGGCGGCTGCTGCGCCGGACGATCGCGGCGGCCGAGGGCGCGGAGCTGCTGACCGAGGGCGACTCGTTCTTCCTGGCCTTCGATGACGCGGGAGCGGCGTTGACCGCCTGTCTGACCGCGCAGCGGGCGCTCGGCGAGCACGAGTGGCCGACGCCCGAGGCGGCCCCCCGGGTCCGGATGGGACTGCACACCGGTTGGGCGGAGCCACGCGACGGCGAGTACGCCAGCCCCGAGGTGCACCGGGCCGCCCGGGTCGCCGCCGCCGCGCACGGCGGACAGATCCTCTGCTCCGGCGCCACCGCGCGGCGGGCCCGGCCACTGCCGGCCGGCGCCTCCCTGCTCGACCTCGGGCTGCACCGGCTGCGTGGTTTCGACGACCGGGAACGGCTCTTCCAACTCGTCGCGCCCGGCCTGGAGCGGCAGTTCCCACGGCCGCGTACCGCCGACGTGGTGGCGCACAACCTACCGATCCAGGTCACCACCTTCGTCGGCCGGCAGACCGAACGCGCCGAGCTGGGTCGACTGGTGAGTCGGCACCGGCTGGTCACCGTCCTCGGTGCGGGCGGCAGCGGCAAGACGCGGCTGGCCGTGGAGTTCGCCACCGACCTGGTGGACGAGTACCCGGACGGAGTGTGGTTCGTCGACATCGCCGCGGTCACCGACCCCGGACTTGTCGCCTTCGCCGTCGCCGCGGTGCTCGGTCTGCGGCCGGAGCCGGGCCGCCCGATGGTCGACACGCTTGTCGAGTACGCCGCTCCCCGCCGGATGCTGATCGTGCTCGATACCTGCGACGCCCAGCCGGCGTCCTGCGCCGACGCGGTCTCCCGACTGCTGGCCGGCGGCGGTGGCGTGCGGGTGCTGGCCACGACCCGCGAACCGCTGGGGTTGCCGGGCGAGGTGGTGTGGCGGATCCCGCCGTTGACCGTCGATCCGGCACCCGACGGCACCGAGAGCGACGCGGTGGCGCTGCTGTTGGATCGGACGGCGGCGGCGCGGGGCGGGCGCCAGCCGGACCCGTCGGAGTCGGCCGACGTACGGCGGGTGGTGCGGCGACTTGACGGTCTGCCACTCGCCATCGAGCTGGCCGCGGCCCGGCTGCGGGTGCTCTCGGTGGGTCAGCTCGCCGAGCGGCTCGACGACGTGCTCGGCACGCTCGACGCCGGCCGCGAGGACCCGCTGCCGCTACCGCCCGATCGGGGTAACACCGGTAACCAGCGGGACACCGTCGACCTGGCCGCGGCGGCCACCGGCGTGAGTCGCTCGACCCCGGCCACCCGAGCGGCGGCCCGCTCGGCGGTCGAACGGCACCTGACCATGCAGGCGACGGTGACCTGGTCCTACCGGACGCTCGGGCCGCGTGCCGCGCGACTGCTGCGTTGGCTGGCGGTCTTCGCCGGCCCGGTCGACCTGCCGACGGTGGAGTGGCTGCTCGACGACGACCCGCTCGATCCGCTGTCGGTGCTTGTCGACAAGTCGATGGTGCTGGCGGAGCCGCACGCGGCCGGCTGCACCTACCGGATGCTCGACCCCATCCGGGCGTACGCGGCGCGGCGGCTCGCCGACGCCGGGGAGGAGCAGGCGGCCCGTGACCGGCACGTGGCCTGGTCGGCGCACGCCCTTGAACGGGCTCACCTCGGCCCGGACGGGCAGCCGGTGACGCTGTCGCTGTACGCGCTCGATCCACTCGCCGGTGAGCTGCGCGCCGCGCTGCGCTGGTGCGCCACGGGTGGCAGTGCCCGGGCCGGCCTGCGGCTGGCCGGCGGACTGGACCAGTGGTGGCGTGAGCGCGGGCTGGCCCGGGAAGGGCGGCTCTGGCTGTTCCGGCTGTACGGTCGGCTGGCCGAGACCGGCGAGGTGGTCCCGGAGGACGAACTGGCGGCGGCCTACCACATGCATTCGCTGCACGCCGGTGGCGACGGCGAGTTCGGCGAGGAGCTGCGCTACTCGCAGCGGGCCGAGGCGGCGGCCCGTCAGGCCGGAGACGCCGGCCTGCTGGCCCGGGTGCTCGCCGGCCGCGCCGCGCCGCTTGTCGACATGGGACAGTTCGCCGAGGCGGAGCGGGTCTGTCGGGAGGTCATCGACTGGGCGCAGGACCAGGGGGTCGAGTCGGAGGCGCTGTTCGCCGTGCTCCGGTTGGCCGAGCTGCTGTGGCGGCGGGGCGCGCTGGACGAGGCGGCGGAGCTGCTCGGTGCGGCCCGGCCGGTGGAGGCGGCCCGACCGGCCGACCGGGGGCGTCGCTCGGTGGACATGCTGCTCGGCATGGTCGCGCTGGCTCGGGGTGACCTGGTGGCCGCGCACGAGCACCTGTTGGCGGCGCTCCGGTCCCGGATGAATCACGGTTTTCATGGGCGGGCCTGTGACACGTTGAACGCGGTCGCGGTGCGCTGCGCGCTCGGTGACCAGCCGCTGACCGCGGCCCGGCTCTTCGGTGCCGCCCAGGCGACCCGGGCGGGGCTGCGGTCGACGCCAGGCATCTACGAGGCGTACTGGACGCAGCGGCAGGCCGCGCTGCGGCGGGTGCTCGGCGACGCCGCCTTCGACGAGGCGTACGGCGAGGGGGCCGAACTGGGGTTGGACGAGGCGGTCGCGTTGGCGCTCGGGGTCGAGCATCCCGACCTGGCGGCCGATTCAGGGCGGTTCACCACCGGCACGGGTCGCTCCGCCCCACGCCAGTCCAGCACCGTCGACCGCCACACCGAGCACGCCTGAGCGACGGTCGCTGACCGGCGGGACGCCCGGCCGCGGGTGCTGCCGGGCGTCCGTCGCTGGCCGTCAGGCGCGAGCGCGTCGTTCCGCGTCGGCCTTCATCCGGGCGGCCCGGTCGATGTCGGACTGCTGCACGGCGGCTACCGAACCGAAGATGGCGACCGCCTGGTAGTACGTCCACGCCAGGCTCAGGCAGGCCGGCCGGACGACGGAGTTGTACGTGGCGCAGGACCGCTTCAGGTCCTCGTAGAAGGCGCTGTCGAGGCGCGGCTTGTTGGCACTGAACTGGCCGACCGCCTTGTAGTTGCGGTAGCCGAAGTCGTGTCGGGCGCAGGACAGGCTGAACTTGAACCCGAGTGGGTTGTCCGGACTGGACGAGCAGTAGTCGGTGGACCAGTCGAAGTTGTACTCCGCCCAGGGTGCGCGATTCTGGCGGGCGGAGTACCAGGCGTTGTAGCTGCTGACGCTGGTCTGGGTCCAGCTGGACAGGACGGACAGCTTCTGCTGTGGGGTGACGGCCGCCGTGGCGGGGGAGGCCACGGCGAGGGCGGTGAACAGCGCGAGCAGGCCCGAGGCGAGGGTGGTGGCGAGACGTCTGGGCATGGTCATACCTCCGCGGGGGTGTGCGGCAGGGCCGGTTGTTACCGGCGAGTTACCGGGGTTCGATAAGTCTCGATCAATGGCGCGGCCTGCCGGTGTTACCCGCGAGAAATATTGGTGACCGGTGCCGAAACAGACGAATGCCCTGGACACCGGCGGTGTCCAGGGCGCTGGCCGGGCGGCCCTAGTCGAAGAAGCGGGCTAGATGGGTGGCGGAGGGGCCGTCGTCATCCCGCCCCAGCGGGGTGAGGTCGGCGAAGATGGAGGCGCCGTCGCTGCCGGCGTGCAGGGGGTACCAGCGTGGGGTGCCCGGCGGTCGCATCACGCAGATGCCCTTGACGGTCTGCACGTCCAGCAGCCGCACGTGGGTCGGGTCGGCCACCGCGTTCACATGCCCCCACCAGGGGCTCATCACGTGCAGTACGCCGCCGGGGCGGAGTACCCGGTGACACTCGTCCAGCAGTGGGAGGAAGTCGATCAGGTGTTCCAGGATGTGCACCGCGAACAGCACGTCCACCGAGTCGTCGGCCAGCGGCAGGGAGCCGGACAGGTCGGCGACCGCGTCCACGCCGGGGGCGGGGAAGATGTCGAGCCCGAGGTTGCCCGGCCACTGCTTGGTGGCGCCGCAACCCAGGTCGACCACCACCGGGTCGCGCCCGCCGACCCGTACCCGGCACCAGACGCCGAAGACCCCGGCCAGCCGACCGACCTGCTCGCGTACCAGTCGCAGCTGGGCTTGCTCGTCGACCTCGCCGGTGAGGTGGGCGACGCCCCGGTCGAAGCGGACCTCGACACCGAGTGGGCGCAGCCGCTCGTCGTGGCGGACCTGGTCCGTCCATGCCTCGGTGAGGAACCCGTCCATCGCCCGCAGTCGCTCGGCGGAGGACGGAGAATGTGCCAACGCGACCATGCCGGGCCACCTCCGGCCGCCCGTTACCCGGATAGCCGCCCGGTATGCGCTGGTTGTGGGTGGAATTCGCGCCGGGTCAGCGCGGGATCGGCCGGCGTGGACGTCCCGAGCGCATCCGCTGCCGCGGCGCGGCCGCCGTCCGGGGCCGCTTCAGGTGGTAGCGGTGCAACTCGTTGTTGCCGGGCAGGGACGGGTCCTCGCTCATCGCGACCAACTCCCAGCCCTGGTCGCCGGCCCGGTTGAGATGGGCCAGCGCGGTGTCGCCGTACGGCGTGACGTCGATCATGGAACCGTCCGGGCCGTACCAGGAAAAGATCACCTCGAAGCCGAGGTCGTTGGTGGCGGCCTGACGGCGCCGTACCAACAGGGCGTACTCCCACCTGAGCATGGGGTCATTGTCGCTCCGCCGTCCGGATTCCGCCGGATCAGAACTCGGTGATCCGCCCGGCGTCCACCCGCAACCGCCGGTCCAGGCGGACCGCCTCCAGCATCCGCCGGTCGTGGGTCACCAGCAGCAGCGTGCCCGGGAAGCTGGCCAGGGCGGACTCCAACTGCTCGATGGCCGGCAGATCGAGGTGGTTCGTCGGCTCGTCCAGCACCAGCAGGTTGACGCCGCGCCCCTGCAACAGGGCCAACGCGGCCCGGGTCCGTTCGCCGGGGGAGAGCGTCGCGGCCGGGCGCAGCACGTGCTGCGCGCGCAGGCCGAACTTGGCCAGCAGCGTCCGCGCGTCCGCCGGCGACATGTCCGGCACCGCGGCCCGGAACGCCTCCAGCAGCGGCGCGTCACCGAGGAACAGCCCACGGGCCTGGTCCACCTCGCCGACCACCACGCCCGGCCCGAGCGCGGCCTGGCCGGCGTCCAGCGGCAACCGGCCGAGCAGGGCGGCCAACAGGGTCGACTTGCCGGAACCGTTCGCCCCGGTCACCGCCACCCGGTCCGCCCAGTCGATCTGGAGGTTCACCGGGCCGAGGGTGAAGTCTCCCCGGCGTACCACGGCGTCGCGGAGCGTGGCCACGACGGCGCCGGCGCGGGGCGCGGCGGCGATCTCCATCCGCAGCTCCCACTCCTTGCGTGGCTCCTCCACCACCTCCAGACGTTCGATCAGCCGCTCGGTCTGCCGGGCCTTCGCCGCCTGCTTCTCGGACGCCTCGGACCGGAACTTCCGGCCGATCTTGTCGTTGTCGGTGGCCTTGCGCCGGGCGTTGCGGACCCCCTTCTCCATCCAGGCCCGCTGGGTTCGCGCCCGTGCCTGGAGCGCGGTCCGGGTGTCGGCGTACTCCTCGTAGTCCGCGCGCGCCTGGCGGCGGGCCACCTCCCGCTCCTCCAGGTACGCCGCGTAGCCGCCACCGAAGTGGTTCACCTGCTGCTGGTGCAGGTCCAGTTCCAGCACCGAGGTGACCGTGCGGGCCAGGAACTCCCGGTCGTGGCTGACCAGCACCGTGCCGGCGCGCAGGCCGGTGACGAAGTTCTCCAGCCGGTCCAGCCCGGCCAGGTCCAGATCGTTCGTCGGCTCGTCGAGCAGGAACACGTCGTACCGGCTGAGCAGCAGCGACGCCAGCCCGGCGCGGGCGGCCTGGCCACCGGAGAGGCTGGTCATCTGCTGGTCGAGATCGACGGCGAGGCCCAGTTCGGCGGCGACCTCCTCGGCCCGCTCGTCCAGATCGGCCCCGCCGAGTCCGAGCCAGCTCTCCAACGCGGCGGCGTACGCGTCGTCCGCGCCCGACCGGCCGGCGGTCAACGCCTCCGTCGCCGCGTCGAGCGCGGACTGCGCCCCGGTCACGCCGGTGCGACGGGCCAGGAAGGCCCGCACCGTCTCCCCGGGCCGGCGCTCCGGCTCCTGGGGCAGGTGCCCGACGCTCGCGCCGGGCGGGCTCACCGCGACACTGCCGGCCTCGACCGGCAACAGACCGGCGAGCGTACGCAGCAGCGTCGACTTGCCGGCTCCGTTGGCGCCGACCAGGCCGACCACGTCGCCGGGCGCGACCACGAGGTCGAGACCGGTGAAGAGGGTTCGTTCCCCGTGCCCGGCGGCGAGATCCTTGGCGATCAGCGTGGCGCTCACAAGCAGCCGAGCCTACCCGTCGCCGCGCGGCCGACCCCCGGGACGAGGCAGACTCACGTGCGTGTTGACCACTCTGGCGATCGACTGCGGCGGCGGCGGGATCAAGGCGTCGGTCCTGGACGGCGCGGGCACCATGCGGGCCCAGCCGATGCGCGTGCCGACGCCGTACCCGTTGCCGCCGGAGCTGTTCGTCCGCACGCTCGTGGAACTCGGCGGTCGGTTGCCGCCGGCCGGTCGGGTGACGGTGGGGATGCCGGGCATGATCCGGCATGGCGTGGTGGTGGCCACCCCGCACTACGTGACCCGTTCGGGCCCGCGCAGCCGGGTCGACCCGGCACTGCTCGCCGAGTGGTCCGGGTTCGACGCCCGCAGCGCGCTCTCGGCGGCGTTCGGCCTGCCGGCGCTGGTGCTCAACGACGCCGAGGTGCACGGTGCCGGGGTGGTCGCCGGCACCGGCTGCGAACTGGTGCTGACCCTCGGCACCGGGCTGGGCAGCGCCCTCTTCGACGGTGGGGTGCTCGCCCCGCACCTCGAACTGTCCCACGCCCCGGTGCGCTGGGGCACCACCTACGACACGTACGTCGGTGAGCCCGAGCGCCGCCGGCTGGGCGACGCGTTCTGGTCCCGCCGGATCCGCCAGGTGGTGGAGGGGCTGCGTCCGGTGTTCCGCTGGGACCGGCTCTACCTGGGCGGCGGAAACTCGCGCCGGATCCGCCCCGAGCAGCTCACCCGGATGGGTGACGACGTGGTGGTGGTGCCCAACAGCGCCGGCATCGTCGGTGGCGTCCGCGCCTGGGACCTCGCCACCGTGTAGGACGGTTCTCTCGGGCCGGGAAAGCGGCCGGGAACAGTCGCGGTACGCCCGGTGTTGTGCCAGCGTCGGGACAGTGGTGCGACACGGAGGGGGTGGCGGCATGGATCTGCTGGCCGAGTACCGGCGGGCGACCCTGTTCTTCGAGGCGGGCGACCCCAGCGGCGCGGCCCGGCTGCTCGAACCGATCATCGAGGCGGAGCCGGACAACGCCTCCGTCCGACAGCTGCTGGCCCGGGCCTACTTCCAGTCGGCCCAGCTGAGTCGGGCCGAGGAGCAGCTGCGGGAGCTGGTCGACCGCAACCCCAGCGACCACTACGCCCACCACGTGCTGGGCCGGACGCTGGAGCGGCTCAACCGTTACACCGACGCGCTGCGCCACCTGCGCATCGCGGCGGCCATGCACTCGTCCAACGACGACTACACGACGGCCCTGCGCCGGGTCGAGACCCGGGTGGGCGGACGCTGATCGCGGTACACGTGTCGAGAGGGCAGCCCGACCGGGCTGCCCTCTCGACGTGCTGAGCCGGCTGGCGACCTGCCTACCATGAGCCGCATGACAGCCGACCGGACGGTGGACGTGGCATGAAGCTGAAGCTGGACCTGCACGACATCTTCAACAAGGGCCACGACATCGACCGGGCACTGCGCGGGATCATGGACGAGGCGGTGGCCAAGAAGGCCACCCTCGTCGAGATCATCCCGGGCAAGGGCTCCGGCCAGCTCAAGAAGCGCGTGCTGCGCTTCCTCGACCAGAAGGACGTCAAGCAGCTCTACCACCGGGTCGAGAAGGACTCCAAGAACTTCGGCCGCCTCTTCGTCCACTTCCGCTGGAAGTAGCGACGGCATGCCCTCTGACCTGCGCCGCAAGCCGTTCAGAGGGGTCTTGGAACAAGATCATGCCGTTTCCGGGCCGTCATCGGGGGCTCAGAAGCGTCGTCGTCCTCCTGGTCCTCACCTAAGGCGTGTTTCGTAAGTAAGGCCGGCAGGGTCGGGGTCACGGCGTGGCGGTGATCGACAACTGAAGAGGTCTCCGGTATCTGGTTCTGCGACCAAGCAAGAACTTCATACCGGAGACCTCGTGGCCAGCGTAGCGGTGACGAGGCGGCATGACCTCACCGACGCTCAGTGGCAGCGGCTCGCCGTACTGCTGCCTGCCGCGTCGGGGAAGGGCCGGCCGCCGAAGTGGCAGAAACACAGCCGAGTCTGTCGAGCTCATATGCCCGGATGTGGGCGACGACTCTTCGAGGCCTCACTCACCCTCGTTCAGTGTGACCCAGGAGCGGACGAGTGGGACGCAAACCCTGAAGACTTACGACGATTCCCGAAGGGCATTCGTCCTGGCAGCGCGTCGATACCTCGTGCCTCGACGGAGGTGGCGGGGTCGCTAGTCTGTTTCAGAGCGGATACCGACGCTCAAAATCGGAATCCAAAGAGTCCGCCGCTCTCGAACCTGTCGGAAAGCGTCGGGCTGAGTACGGCTTCCTCTGCCTTGAATCCCACCCGCTGCGCCTTCTCTAGGTCGTCTGAGTTCAGCGTCACAATGTACTGAATTCCTTCCTGGTCGCAGACTAGCCGCGCTAGTTCCAAACTTCTGGCGAGCTGCCGCTCATCTACCCCATCGAAGAGGTGGCTATCATGCACTAAGAAGTCTGGGGCTCGGCCGGCGCGATGAGCAATAACCGTAAGAGCCAAGTCGAAGCAAAAGGTGACCATGCTGCTGATTCCGACGCTAGTATCGCTGGCAATGTGCGGCGCAACAACCAGGCTCGAGTTGCCCGACTCGATCCGTAGGTATGCTTCCCGTTCAGGGCCGTACAAGCTCCTAGCGAAGTTCGAAAAGAGCACGATCGCCTGATTCACAACCTCGCTACGGTCCTCTAAGTCGGCGTCCATCTCGTCTTGGAGCGAGGCCCTCGCAAGAGTAATCTCACGCCTGCTTGCTTCTACCGCTTGAGCAGCCTCGAATCGGTGCCTGAGGGCTGATAGCAGGGACTCCTCCTGAGCATAAATTCGCTGCATAGTGGTCAGCGCATCTAAGGCACCTCCCTCCCTCAAAGAGCGTAGCTTTTCGGCAAGTTGCTCTCCGAGACGGGTTCGCTCCTGCTCGCGCTCTCGGAGCAGTTGAGTCAAGCGCTCCGCTTCTGCTGAAAGGTAACGGCGCCGGTTTCTCACCACCGATTCGTGGAATGCCTGGACTTCTTCGAACCTGCGAATCACCTGATCGCCGAGCATCACCCCCAGTTCTTCATACATGGGGGCCACGTAATCAGTATCGGGTTCGTGTGACTCTTCAACCGAACGGGTCAGGTCTTCCAGGTTTCTGCGGTCGATCTCCTCCTGGTTTCGAAGCTCTCGGATTCGGCGATTGAGGGCGTCTGCTTCCTCTCTGAGCCTTTCGTAACCAGGGACAACATGGAATCCGTCAATCTGAAGCCTTAGTTCGTTGACACGGTTTTCAGCCACGGCAATTTGCCCCCGGAGCTCAGACACTGAGCCGACAATCTTGCCGAGAATAGGGTCGTCTGCTGCCTTCTTCAGTTCGCGGCGCATTCGTTCTCGCGCCTGAATCTCCCTGTACCGGTTTGCGATCCCCCAGTCGAGGCCGAGGAGATAGGCCAGATTGGTGGCACCCTCAGCGTCTGACTGCCTGGGATGCGTACGTACGGGACTTGCGAATCCGCCCGATCCGGCACGCCTCACAAGGAATGAGAGGAGGACCCGTCCGCTGATCCCGGGATGCTCTGCTGGTAGCTTAAAGAGGTCCCGCTCGATTAGGCGCTGCCACTCTAAAAGCTTAATTTCATGGCCGAAGACACTTTGCGTGTACTCTGTGTTGCGTGGAAGCGGCGAGACTTCGATTATGTTGGGGCGCTCACCTGACCTAGCAACTGAGATTGGCTGCTCCAGCGAGGGCCAGTCCAGCTCTAGCGCGAAGGTGAAGGACTTGAGCTTCGGTTTCGTGAAAAGCGTTCCCTTGTCCGCGGATGCTCCGAGCAAAAAATGCAATAGTTCGATCAGACTCGACTTGCCGGCGCTGTTCCGGCTATCCGTTTCCCGTGAGTCGCGTGTGGTGTCGGCGACGACGATGTTCAAGCCAGGACGGAAAGTAAACGCCTTGAAGTCTGCGTAGTTGGCGCTAATCTTACGCAGCACGAGCGTTTCTCCTTACGAGCAGTTCACCGTCAAATTCGACGAGCCCTAGGCTGAAGAGAACATCTAGTGACAGTACGTACCACCAAAACGGCACCGGCGATAGGTGTCCATTGGACGCGCGCCACCGCCGGAGCCTGCTCCAAGTCTGGCTGACTGATAGGGGCTGTCCTTCCAACACTGACAACACTTGTGCGCCGACTGCCAGCAGTGACCGTTGGGGGGCGATGCCCTTGGTTGGCGTGATCACTTCTCACTCCAGCCGTCTTCTGGGGACCAACCGGGCGGTGGGTTCTCAAAGATGTCGCATCGTTCAAAGAAATGGGCCAGCACGACCCACAAAGCTCGTTCACGTGCGGGGGTGACTCGCGCGTTTCCCGAAAGGTAGTTCTGGAGTTCGAATATTACGTGGTCGGGATCATTGTACTCTACGGAGATCGCGTGATAGTAGTGGCTAAAATGACGTGCAACCTCGTCTCGCTCCGTGACGTCGTCGATCCCGGCGTAGTATTCTTCGATTAAAAACGTTCTCCTCATTCCGTCGAGGAGGCTTCGCTTGTTGTCGGGATCCAAGCGGTTGTAGTCCAGCTTCGTATCGGAAACCGGGTTGGGAGCGGGCTCGAGGACCGATCTTGCCCGGCCTTCGACTAGATGTTCGAGTAGCGGCCGAATGTCTTCGAGTCCGATTCCGTAAACGAGATCCTTAACTAGGATCTCGGCATTCATTAAATCCTCGATCAGGAACCGATCTAGGCGGAGAATTTCGCTAAGAAGATCGCGAGGTCCGAAGCGCTCAAATTTCAAAGTCGGATGAGTGTTACGCGCTTGAGCTAGTAGACTGCTAACTACTGGATGGATTCCTGGGGCGTCGTTATGTACAAAAACGAACGTAGAAAACTCGTCCCCACGCTTCTTGACGGCCTTCGCAAGGTCGCTCAGGAACTTGGCTTCGATTCCTGCTACTGCGTCCTTGTTGAAAGTCCTGGGACCGAAGCAAGCATACAACTTCTTGCTGTTGAGGGACAGGCCGTCTGACCCCATGTCGCCTATTCCGCCACCGTGAACTCTGACGTCGATAAAATCGCCATGTCGGGCGCACATCACTTTGTGAAAGAAGGCCTCGAAGGAGTTTCCCTCAAGCTCTAGCAGCTTGTTTCGAAAGAGAAGTGAGACGTACATCCTCTCCTCGAAGCTGAGCATGAGGCGGCGCTCCTCTTTGGCTCGACTGTTTGGAGTATGAACTTAGCGTCCTGGTGCGTCCAGTGGTAGCCCGACATGGCCAGCAGGTCAGGTGATTCGGGCTGTTGTCCTCAGAGCGCTGAGACCGACTACTGTCACTGATTAGCTGGCAGAGGCCCGTCGCGCGTCAGTCATTGGAGGGCGGAGTGCCTGGCGAGTGTGATCCGACAGCTGATGTGCGATGTAGCTCTGCCAGGTGATGTGCGACGGGTGGTCTAGGAAACTTGGGTAGCGATCTGCGGTCGCTGGCCTTTGATGCTACGGACTGGCTGGGTGGTCGTGCGGCGGATGACCTTGGTGTCGCCGTCGGTGAGTTCGATGGCCAGGGTCGTTTCGGAGACGGTCACGGTGACGGTCTGGTGGCGGTGCAGCCTGCCGAGGGCGACCTTCTGGCCGGCGACCATGATGATCCCGCTGTTCGAGGCCCGTCGTTGCACTCGGACGGGTTCGATCGAGGGCCGGGGTGGTGGTCCTGCCGGTCGGGCTCCGCGGAGGCGTTTCATCTGTTCCGGGCGTAGTGGGTTGGGGCGGGTGCGGAGCAGTTCGCGGGTGTCCAGGTCGTAGAACATGAGGGTGGTCGGTTCGATGCGGATGCCGACGCGGCGGCCCGCAAGGATCTCTGCGGCCAGGACGATGTGTTGGCCCAGGGAGACGCCGCCGCCACGGTTGACGCAGCGTTCAACCTCGACGGCGTCGCCGTCCTCGATCGGTGGCAGAGGCGACGGGCCGGCCGGGACGGCGCCCTGGCGGGGTGAGGGTGGCCAGGTCGTTGACGCTCAGATGGGAACGGACGGTTTTGATCCGGATGCCGGCGATGAGGACGTGGATCAGGTCGCAGTCGGCCCAGATCCGGGCGACCATGCCGGCCCGGTGGGTGCCCATCCAGAACTGGCGTTGGCACACCATCAGGTTGCCCGACGCCGGGACGACCCGGTCGAACTCCACCGGCCCACCCGCCTGCACCGTCGGCGGTTCGACCTTGACCGGTTCTGTGTCGGCGGGCACCGGCTGGACCGGGGTGCCGGCAACGGCATCCAGGGTCGGTGGCAGCCACAGGTCGACCAGTGCCCGCTGCTGGGCTCCGACCGGCTGGAACCGGTCAGCCGGGGTGACCGGCGTCTTCGGGTCCAGGGCCTGGTGAGGTCGGTCGGTGTTGTAGTGCAGCACGTAAGCGTCCACCGCGGCCTGGGCCTCGGCCAGGCTGGTGAACACACTCCACGGAGTGCGGACGAAGGCCGACGGGATGGCTAGGAAGTACAGCTAGCTAGGGGAGAGGTGGCGGGGTGAGTAACCCCCGGTGCCCGGTCGCCCGTGCACGTAAGTCAGTCGGTAGGCGGCTTGTCCAGGGCACCACCTTGATCCGGTAGTTCGGACGAGTCAGTCGGCGGATCGCCGTGCCCGACGATGAAAACGCGAGGCTGAAGATCTGTCCGCCGTAGAAGCTCGGTTAGGCGTCGCACCCTCGGCGGCTGCCCACCTCCTGCGAGGGCTTCGTCATCGATAAACCACGGTCGTGGCGTTTCTGACTGGCGTTCTATGCGGCGCACACGCTCGACCAGTTCCTCAAGCATGTCTTGAGCACTGCGGTGAGCTTGGTGCGCATCCGGGGTAGCCCGCTTGGCCTCGTCGATCTGACGCTCAAACTCGGGCCACATCGCTGTGAAGAGTTGATCCAGACGGTCAGGTGTAAGTGGCCTGTCACTTTTCAGGGCGAGTTCCTGCACAAGCTTGCGCATTCCGTCCTTTTCGAGCACCCTCGACTGGAAGGTCGAGAGTGGTCCTGTTACCTCGGCCGGACTCATATCGATACATAAGGGAACGACGCGGGCCACGTTCAAGCGTTTGGCAAGGGCGCCGGCCTCGAACATCAGCCAAGGGCGGTGCTGGTTCGCTGCTGTGACACATATAATCCCGAAGTCGGCTTGGTCAAGCGAGGCGGCAATCTCGTCATTCCATCGGCCGCCGCTCTCAATCTCCTCATCGGACATCCACGGATCGACGTGCTGAAGGACTGTTGGCAACCAGTTATATAGGCTGCGCGCGATCGATCGCGCGGGCTCACCGCTCCACGAGACGAAGACCTTCAAAGTTGGCTCCCTCATGATGTTGTAGGCAACATGCCGGTCTGCACTCGCTGGATCATTGGCCGCCGCGCTGTTCGTGCAAGGCGATGAGCGCTGCTTTGACTCGTAGTCCCACACCCGTCAGCACGAGCACGCCGGCCAGGACGTACCCGCCGGTTTGAGGGTTCTCGGACTGGTCATGAGCAGGGCGAGCAGCAGGCCGGCTCCAAGCGCTACGTTGCCGCCGACTCGGGTTAATCCTCTGCGGGTGTATCGGAGGACCATGTCGCTCACCATAGCGACGGCGCGCCGATCTCGGGGTGGCCCGAACTCCCAGTATCCGGGTTCGTCCCTGCCCGATGCGGCCGCGCCAAGATCATGCCGCTTTCAGGCCGTCGGACGAGAGCCGGCAGTGACCGTGACTGACCACCCATGCCAAGAGCGGCAGCAGCTAACATGCGGAGTCACCCGGTTTGACGGGATACGCCCCGGACCTAGGTCAATACCGCTGGAAGTAGCTGCCCTACAGCGGGTAGGTGTGGGCCACCGCGAGCATCTCGGAGCTGTGTGAGCCGGCGACGCCGACGTCCGGTGGGCGGGGGCGGAAGCCGGGTAGCGCGTCGAGGCCGTCACTGGCGTCCATCGCCCGCAGCGCGATCCGTTCCGCCTTCGGCGTGACGGTCAGCGTGACCTCGATCCCCTCGGGCGGCGGGGCGTGGAAGACCACCCCGAACCCCCAGCGGCCGTCGCGGCTCTCCACCGGGACCGACCGGCCCGCGACGACGGCGCGCCGGACCTCGGCGGTGTTCGTGTCGACGTGCAGGGTGGTCAGGCGTACCTGGCGCTGCGGGGTGAGCCGCAGGGTCAGGGTGCGTTCGCCGTTCGCGGTGGTGTCGGTCAGCACGTCCAGTCGGGGCGCGGGCAGGTCCGCCGGCTGTGCCGGGCCGCCGAGCAACTCGTCGCCGCCGATTCCGGGGAACTCGTCGGCGACCTGGACCGGGCCGTCCACGTACTCGTCGGTCCAGGGCTGCGGCTCGGTCTCGTGGCTGAGCCAGCGGGCCTGGCCGGTGCCGGCGTCCAGCGCGTACATCAGGTGGGTGGGCGCGGGGTGCGCGGCGTCGAACCGGTCGACGGCGAAGCCGACCCCGGCGAGCACCACGGTGGCCAGCGCGGCGGCCCCGGCCGGCAGGGCACCGAGTCGGCGGGCCCGCAGCGCCGCCATGCCCCGCTGACCGCCGGCCTGCGGGTGCAGCAGGTCGATCACGGGCAGCGCGGCGAGGCCGAGCAGCACCGCGAAGAGCGCCGCGACGCCGCCCATCGCCATGCCGAGCGCCGGGAAGAGCAGCACCACGGTGGGGAGCAGCAGGATCACCGCGACCGCCGAGGCGACGGTCACCGCGATCACCGGTACCGGTCCGTCGATCCGGGTGGCCAGCGCCACCAGCCCCCCGATCGCTCCGGCCAGGGCGGGCAGGGTGGCCAGGTACGCCCCGCCGGGGGCCAGGAACGCCAGCAGCACACCGAACAGCGCCAGCCAGCCGAGCCCGCCGACGGCCAGCGCGGCCGGGCCGACCCGGCGCCGGCTCAGCGCGTACCAGGCGAACACGACGGCGGCGGCCAGCGACAGCACGGCCAGCCGGTACCAGGTCGGCCGGTACGGGTCGAGCAGTTCGGCGTAGCCCGGTCGGAGGGCGGCGATCGCCGCCCAGAGGAGTTGGGCACCCACCGGTGCCACCACGATCGGCACCAGGGCCAGCCCGAAGCCGGCGGCCAGCCGACCGGTGGTGACCCGGTTCCGGCGTCGGGCCAGCCAGCCGAGCGTGACCACGCCGGCCAGCGCCAGCAGCGCCAACGGCAGCACCAGCCAGCCGGGGTAGCGGGCGAGGCCGCCGGGGACGGGGAAGTAGGTGGCGTCGTGACCGGCGCGCAGGTCGGCGAGGTCGATCCGGCCGAACTCCCGGGCGAGGCCGAGGGTGTTGTCGCCGTGGTGCTGAAGGCTGGCCCGGTCCATCGACGCCGGGGTGTCCAGTGGCGTGTGGTAGATCGCACCCCCGTCGAGGTACGCCGAGTTCAGCCCGAGGAACCCCTCGTCGAGGAAGGCGGTGAAGTCGGTGTCGTTGGGCAGCGCGCGGTACACCTCCACCGCGAACGAGGTGCCCACCGGGTGCGGTGCCGCCTCGCCGAAGACCTCGACCAGGCGGGCGTTCTCCGGCGACGTCTCGAACATGATCACCGGTCCGGTGCGGCCCCGTGCCTCCAGGTTGAGCACCACCCCCTTGCCGGCGGCCAGCGGATGTTCGGAGGCGAACGCCGAGGCTCCGCAGAGGCACGCCTCCTCGGCGTCGGTGAGGACGAGGACGATGTCGTTGCGGAGCGCCGGGCCGTCGGTCAGCGCGCGCGCCACCTCCAGGATGGTCGCGACCCCGGCGGCGTCGTCGTTGCCGCCCGGCCCGGTCTGCACCGCGTCGTAGTGCGCGACCAGGAACACGGTGCCGGTGGGGTCGGTGCCGGGCAGCCGGGCCACCACGTTGCGGACCCGGGCCAGGGTGGCGCCGCCCGCCGCGCCGCTGAGCTGCCCGGCCTCCTCGGCGACCGTGTCCTGCACCCGCGTCTGGAACCCGAGGCCACGCAGTACGCCTTCCAGGTGGGCGCGGACCTCGTCGTTGGCCGGGCTGCCCGCGACGTGCGGCCCTCCGGCGACCCGCGTCACGTGCGGGTACGCGCGCGCCGCGCTGAACTCGCCGGTCGGCGTGTCGGCCGGGCGGGGTGCCGGAGGACGCAGGTCGAGCAGGGCGCTCGCGCCGACGGCGACGAGCGCGACGAGTGCCGCGAGCGCGGCGAGACGACGTCGACGTGGCCGGGTGAGGGCACGGTCGGTGACGGGGCTGAGGGGTGCGCCCACGGGTGGCTCCTCGCAAGGGGGTGGTCCTGGGGTGGACCATCATCCTCCATGCCACCCGAGGGTGCTCCGTCATGTTGTGTGCGAACGTTGTCTAATACAGGATCAGCAGGGCGCTCGGAAGGAGCCCGACATCACCAGCGATCTTCCGCCAGTCGCGGCGGTGACCCGGCCGACCCGGGGGCCCGGGATGACCGGTCCCTCCGTGGTGTCGTGGCCGTACCCGCAGGGCGGGCTGGGTGGCAACCCGAACCTGCCCCCCGGGGAGCGGCTGCGGGTGCTGCTGGTCGAGGACGACGAGGGGGACGCCTTCCTGGTCGGCGAGCTGCTGGCCGAGACGAACTCCGGCATCGACCTGCTGGTGGCGACCAGCCTGAGCGAGGCCCGTCGGCGGATCGCGGGGGTCGACTGCGTCCTGCTGGACCTGGGTCTGCCCGACGCGCAGGGGTTGGACGGGCTGCGGCAGGTGCTGGAGATGTCCGGCAGCGCGGCCGTCTGTGTGCTCACCGGTCGCACCGACGAGCACCTGGGCATCGTCGCGGTTGCCGAGGGGGCGCAGGACTACCTGGTCAAGGGCCAGGTGGACGGGATCCTGCTGACCCGGGCGCTGCGCTACGCGGTGGAGCGCAAGCGGGCCGACGAGAACGCCCGCCGGCTACGTGAGGTGGAGCTGCGCCAGGCCGAGTCGGCCCGGTTGGAGCGCGGCCTGCTGCCCCAGCCGCTGATGTCGACCGACCAGATCGCGGTGCACACCTTCTACCGGCCCGGAAGGCACGCCGCCCTGATCGGCGGCGACTTCTACGACGTGGTGCAGACCCGTCCGGACCGGGTCGATCTGATCATTGGTGACGTCTGTGGCCACGGCGTGGACGAGGCGGCACTCGGCGTCGAACTGCGGGTGGCCTGGCGGGCGTTGATCCTCGCCGGGGTGCCGGACGACGAGGTGCTTCCCGCGCTGGAACAGGTGCTGATGAGTGAGCGCCGGCTTCAGGAGATCTTCGCGACCGTGGCGACGGCCCGGCTCGACCTCAACGCCGGCCGGGCGACGGTGCGGCTGGCCGGCCATCCGCCGCCGGTGCTGCTCGCCGAGGGCCGGGTGACTCCGGTGCCGGCACCGGGTGGTCTGCTGCTCGGCGTACGGCCGCGCCGGCCGGTCGCCTTCGACCTGAAGTTCGACACCGAGGACTGGTCTCTGCTGATGTACACCGATGGTCTCATCGAGGGCCGGGTGGGCGCGGGCGACGAACGCCTCGACGTACCCGGCCTGACCCGACTGCTGGCCGAGCCGGCCAGCCGGGCGGTTCCGCTGGCCGACCTGCCGGCCTGGCTGGTCGGCCGGGCCGAGCAGCTCAACGACGGCCCGTTCGCCGACGACGTGGCGATGCTGCTTGTCACCCGGGGCAGTGGCCGGTGACCACCACGGGTGCCAGCTGGAGCCTGCGCGGTCGGCTGGCCGTGCTCGTCGTGGTCGTCGGTCTGCTGTTGATCGGGGTGGCCGCCGCGGAGGCGGTGGTCGCCACCCGTAACCGGGCGCACATCGACGCGGTGCTCAACCAGACCGGTCCGCTGCGGGTCCAGTCCCAGGAGCTGCTCGCGGTCCTGGTCGACCAGGAGACCGCGATCCGGGGGTACGCGTTGACCGGCGACCGGGACGACCTGGCCCCGTTCGACACCGGCCGGCAGCGCGAGCAGGAGCTGGCCACCTCGATGGACCAGCTGCTGGCCGGCTACCCGGAGCTGCGCGACGAGTTCGGCACGGTGCGGCAGCGGGCGGAGCAGTGGCGCCAGGCGGTCGCCCTGCCGGTCATCGCCGCCATCGAGACCGGTGGCGCCGCCGCCGGGCAGCAACTGCTCACCGATCGGTCGCGGCAGCAGTTCGACCAGATCCGGATCGCCGTCGACGTGCTCCAGAACGGCATTCTCGAGGTCCGCGAAGCCGCCGCCGCCGACGTACGCAGTACCAGCAACCTGCTGGTACTGCTGCTGGTCATCGCGGCACTCGTGGTGCTCGTCGCCGGCGTGGTGCTGCTCACCTCGCTGGAGCGGATGGTGATCCGGCCGCTGACCAGCCTGGCCGGGCAGGTCCGGGAGGTCGCGGTCGGCGACTACGGCCACCGGATCACCGGCACCGGCCCGCCGGAGTTCCAGCGCCTCGGCGCGGACGTGGACGCCATGCGGCAGAAGATCGCCGCGGACCTGGCCGAGGTGCGGGAGGCACGGGAGCGGATCGAGTGGGTCAACACCCAGTTGCAGAAGCAGGCCGAGGAGCTGACCCGGTCCAACCGTGACCTGGAACAGTTCGCCTACGTCGCCTCGCACGACCTGCAGGAGCCGCTGCGCAAGGTGGCGAGCTTCTGCCAGCTGCTCCAACGGCGCTACGCCGGGCGGCTCGACGAGCGGGCCGACCAGTACATCGCCTTCGCGGTGGACGGCGCGCAGCGGATGCAGCGGTTGATCAACGACCTGCTGGCGTTCTCCCGGATCGGCCGGCTCACCACCGGCTTCACCGATGTCGACCTGAACCTGCTGATGGCGGAGGTGGCGGCACAGACCGAGCCGGCCCGGCAGTACGCCGACGCCGAGCTGACCTGGGGTGAGCTGCCGGTGATCCGTGGTGAGGAGCCACTGTTGACCAATCTGCTGGTCAACCTGGTCAGCAACTCGGTGAAGTTCCGTCGGGCGGATGTTCCGCCGAAGGTGCACGTCTCGGCCCGGCTGATCGGCGAGGATTGGGAGATCACCTGCCAGGACAACGGCATCGGGATCGAGCCGGAGTTCGCCGACAAGATCTTCGTCATCTTCCAGCGGCTGCACGCCAAGGACGCCTATCCGGGCACCGGCATCGGGTTGGCGATCGTCAAGAAGATCGTGGAGTACCACGGTGGTCGGGTCTGGGTGGACACCGACGTGCCCGAGGGGACGGCGATCCGTTTCACCCTGCCCGCGCTGCCCGCCGACGTCGAGGCTGCGAAGAGCGCCACCGGCGCGGACGGGTCCGAGGCGGACGGGTCCGATCCGGCGGAGGTCGGGGCGGACGTGGCGGCGGGCCGGGCCGATGACGAGGTCGTGGCGGGTGACGGTACCGTCGGCGCCGAGGCCGGCGGCGGATCGGAGCGCCCCTCGGCCGTCGCCGGCCTGGCACAGGCCGGCGGTGGGACAGGTGGCATGAAGGAGACGGTGGGATGACCTCCCCGGCGGACGGCAACAGCCCGATCGAGGTGCTCCTGGTCGAGGACGACCCGGGCGACGTGTTGATGACCCAGGAGGCGTTCGAGGAGCACAAGCTGCGCAACCGGCTCAACGTCGTCTCCGACGGTGCCGAGGCGCTGGCCTACCTGCGCCGCGAGGGCCAGTACGCGGACGTGGAGCTGCCGGACCTGATCCTGCTCGACCTGAACCTGCCCAGACGGGACGGCCGGGAGGTGCTGGAGGAGATCAAGCGGGACGAGCAGCTCCGCCGGATCCCGGTGGTGGTGTTGACCACCTCCCAGGCCGACGAGGACATCCTGCGCAGCTACCAGCTGCACGCGAACGCGTACGTGACGAAGCCGGTGGACTTCGAGCAGTTCATCTCGGTGGTTCGGCAGATCGACGAGTTCTTCGTCAGCGTGGTGAAGCTGCCGCCGCGTGGCTGACACCCTGCTCGACGACGTCGCCGGGCTGTTGCGGGAGACCGCCGACCGCGTCGTGCTGCCCCTGTTCCGCCATCTCGACGCCGCCGACGTGAGCGAGAAGGCCCCCGGCGAGCTGGTCACGGTCGCCGACCGTCGGGCCGAGGAGATGATCAGCGCCGGGTTGCTCCGGTTGCGTCCCGGTTCGGTGGTGGTGGGCGAGGAGGCGGTGGCCGACGACCCCGACCTGCTGCGTCACCTACGCGCCTCGGGGGACGTGTGGCTTGTCGACCCGGTCGACGGCACCGCGAACTTCGCGGCGGGCCGCCGCCCGTTCGCGTTGATGGTCTCCCTGCTCACCGACGGTGAGCCGGTGGCCGCGTGGGTGTTCGACCCGCTCGCCGACGCGCTGGCGACCGCCCGCACCGGCGAGGGCACGTACCTGGACGGCCAACCGTTGCACCTGCCCGACGGGGCGCCACCGGTGGGTGAGCTGCGCGGCGCGGCGATGACGAAGTTCCTGCCGGGGCCGTCCCGGCGCACGGTGGAGGCGGGTGGTGCGCGCCTCGGCGAGCTGCTGCCGGGGCAGCACTGCGCCGGCCGCGAGTATCTCGACGTGCTCACCGGCCAGCAGCAGTTCGTGCTGTTCTGGCGGACCCTGCCCTGGGACCACGGCCCGGGCACCCTGCTGGTGCGGGCCGCGGGCGGCGTGGCCCGCCGTCTCGACGGCACCGACTACCACCCCGCCGACACCGAACACGGCCTGCTGGTGGCCGTCAACGCCGAGGTCTGGACCGAGGTCCACACCGCCCTCCTCCCCACCTGACCCCCCTTTTCTCGCGCGTTGATCATGAGGTTGGCGGCAGTTCCAGATCGAACTCGCCGCTGACCTCATGATCAACGCGAGGAGCGGGTGCGGAGGGTGAGGGGGTGGTTGCGGTGGGGTGAGGAGTGGTGGGTGTGGGGGGTTGGTGGGGTGGTTGACGGGGCTGGTTCCGGTATCCTGACCGGCGGCCTTCCGCCAGCAGGCCGCCGACCGGCGCCGGCGGGGGTCGCCGCCGCGCAGTGCTGACCATGGGGGCCGGCGGCCGACGAAAGGATGCTTTCGTGCGCAGGTCCATGCCCGTCCGGCGGCACGCCCACCGGCCGCTGATCGTCCTGCTCGCCGCCGTGGCGCTGCTGCTCGGCGCGGGTGCCGTGCCGGCGTACGCCGAGCCGAACGAGGGTGGCAGCAAGAAGCTGCGGGACGCCTTGGAGGCCACCGCGAAGGCGCACATCGACGCCAAGCGCAAGCTGGACGGTTCCAAGAAGCGGCAGAAGCAGATGGCCAAGGAGCTGTCCGCGATGGAGGGCCGGCTGGACGAGCTGACCGTCATGGTCGGTGAGGTGGCCGCCCAGTCCTACCGGGTCGGCCGGCTCAGCCCGGCGGCCGTCCTGCTGGACAGCGCGACGCCGGAGGCGTTCGTGCAGCGGGCCGCCAATCTCGACATGATGGCCCAGCGGGACGGTCGCCGGATCCGGGAGCTGACCGAGGCCCGTGAGCAGGCCCGGCAGGCCAAGTTGGCGATCAATGCCGAGGTGCGCGAGCAGACCAAGCAGTTGGCCGTGATGGCGAAGAAGAAGAAGGAGGCCGAGGCGGCCCTGGCGGCGGTCAGCTCGGGTAGCGGTGGCGGGTTCAGCGGTGGCAGTTCCACCTCGGCGAAGCCGGCGCCGCGCAACTCCGACGGCTCCTGGCCCGGCGAGTCGTGCTCGGTGAACGACCCGACCACCTCGGGCTGCATCACGCCCCGCACGCTGCACGCGCTGAAGCAGACCCAGGCCGCCGGATACAAACGGCACGTCTCCTGCTACCGCAGCGGCGGCTCCGGCGAGCACCCCAAGGGTCGGGCCTGCGACTTCTCCGCCGCCACGAACGGCTTCGAGGACCGCACGGCGACCGGTGGCGACAAGTCGTACGGTGACAGCCTGGCCGCCTGGCACGTCCGCAACGCCGACCGGCTCGGCGTGCTCTACGTGATCTGGTACCGCCAGATCTGGCACCCGGGCACCGGCTGGCGGGCGTACAGCGGTAGCGGCAGCCCCGCCGCCGACCACACGAACCACGTTCATCTCTCGATGTACTGACCCGCCGGCCCGGGGCCGCTGCGTACCATCGCCACGATGAACTCTCCAACGCCTGACGTGGCGGCCCCGTCCGCGCCCTCCCCGGCGCCGGTGCCTCGGGCCCTGCCCAACAGGCTCGCCGCGTTCCTGGTCTTCTACTCCAGCGGTGCCGTCCTGGTGCTGGAGACCGCCGCGTTGCGCCTGGTCGGGCCGTACGTGGGGGTCACCCTCCAGGTGACCAGCTCGGTCATCGGCATCGCGCTGGCGGCGATCGCGTACGGGGCGTGGGCGGGCGGCTGGCTGGCCGACCGGCGCAATCCGCGTACGCTGCTGGCCCCGGCGCTGGTGCTCTCCGGCATCGCCACCGCGATCACCCTGCCCGCGGTGCGGTACGCCGGTGAGGTGCTGCGCGGCGGTGCGGCCAGCGCCGTGCTGCTGCTGGTCGCGGTCGCCGTCTTCGCACCGGCGATGCTGCTCTCGGCGGTCAGCCCACTGGTGATCAAGCTACAGCTCGCCGACCTGCGCCGCACCGGCCAGGTCGTCGGCCGGCTCTCCGGCATCGGCACGCTCGGTGCCGTCACGGCCACCCTGGTCACCGGCTTCGTGCTGGTGGCCGCTCTGCCCAGCACGGTGATCCTGTTCGGGTTGGCCGCGTCCCTCGGCATCACCGGCGTCGCGCTCGGGGTGTACCTGCACCGACAGGACCGGGACGCCCTGCCCGGACCGGCCCGGGTCAAGGCCGCCCTGGCGGTGCTCGGCCTGGCCGGAGCCGGGCTGACCATGGTCGCCCCGAACCCCTGCGACGTCGAGACGGCCTACCACTGCGCCCGGGTACAGGCCGACCCGGGTCGGTCCAGCGGGCGGACGCTGCTGCTCAACTCGGCCCAGCACTCGTACGTGGACCTGGCCGATCCGACCCACCTGGAGTACGCGTACACCCGCTGGATCGGGGCGGTGGCCGACGTTCTCGCCCCGTCGGGCCAGCGACTCGACGCGCTGCACCTGGGCGGCGGCGGGTTCACCGTGCCGCGATACCTGACCGCCACCCGGCCCGGCACCGACAACCTGGTGTTCGAGATCGACGGCGGGCTCGTCGAGCTGGGGGAGCGGCGGCTCGGCGTACGCCAGGGACCGGACCTGCGGGCGGTGGTGGGCGACGCCCGGATGCTGGTGGCCGACGAGGCGACCGACAGCCGCGACTTCGTGGTGGGCGACGCCTTCGGACACCTGGTGGTGCCCTGGCACCTGGCTACCCGGGAGATGGCCGCCGAGATCCGCCGGGTGACCCGCCCGGGTGGCGTGTACGTGCAGAACGTCATCGACTACCCGCCGCTGCGCTTCATCCGCAGCGAGGTGGCCACCGTCGCCGCCGAGTTCGCGCACGTGGCCCTGATCGCTCCGCCCGAGGCGCTGGCCGGTGAGCGGGGCGCCAACTTCCTGATCGTCGCCTCCGACACGCCGCTGCCGCTGGCCGCGCTACGGGCCCGCCTCGACGACGCCAACGAGCCGGCGAGCCTGCTCAGCGGGGGTGACCTGACGGACTTCGTCGGGGACGCGCTGGTGCTCACCGACGACTACGCTCCGGTGGACCAACTGCTCGCCACCGCCTGATCGGGTGACATCCGTGACCGAATCAGACCAGAAAGGTGTAGGCGGCCTCACGTCGGGCAACAACGCCGACCATGGGTGATGCGGTGAGCAGGGGAGCGCAACTGCTGGGTGAGCGGTACCGGCTCATCGAGCAGCTCGGCGCGGGCGGCATGTCGGTGGTCTGGCGCGGCTACGACGAGGTGCTCGGTCGGCAGGTGGCGGTCAAGGTGCTCGCGTCCCGGCTGGCCAGCGACCGGGCGTTCCGGCACCGGATCCGGATCGAGGCCCAGGCCGCCGCCCGGCTCTGCCACCCCAACATCACCAACGTGTACGACTACGGCGAGTCCGTGCAGGTCGGGTTGACCGTGCCGTACGTGGTGATGGAGTTGATCGACGGTGGTCCGCTCACCGCTCGGTTGGCCCGCGACGGACGCCTGCCCTGGCGGGAGGCGGTGACGGTGGCGGCCGAGGTCGCCTCCGCGCTGGCCACCGCGCACGCTCGCGGTGTGGTGCACCGCGACGTCACACCCGGCAACGTGATGCTCACCGCGACCGGCGTGAAGGTGGTCGACTTCGGCATCTCGGCACTCGTCGGTGAGAGCGAGAAGGGGCCCGACGGCACCCTGCTCGGCACCCCGGCGTACCTCGCTCCGGAACGGCTCGACAACGGCCAGGTCAGCCCGGCCACCGACGTGTACGCGCTCGGGCTGCTGCTGTACCGGATGCTCACCGGTCGGCTGCCCTGGCAGGCCGACACCACCACCCAGATGCTGCGCGCCCACATGTACCGCGAGCCGGAGCCGATGCCCGCCGTGCCGGACCTGCCCGCCAGCGTCGCCGCCCTGGTCCACCGTTGCCTGGCGAAGCGACCGGCGGACCGGCCGGCCACCGCCGAGCTGGCCCGGGTGCTCGCCGAGGCGGCCGGCAAGGTGCCGACGGTGCCGGTGGGTGCCGGCGCTGCCGACCCGTCGTCGCTGGCCGACGCCGGTACCACGATCCTGCCCTGGTCCGCGGCGACCGACGCGCTGCCTCTGCCCGGCCCGCGTACCCGGCGTCGGCTGAGCCGTCGGCGCCGGATCGAGGCGGTGACGGCCGCCGCCGGGCTGATGGCCGTCACGGCGGCGGTCTGGGGCGTCACGTCGCACAGCCCCGCCAGCGGCGGCATGGATCAACCGACCCAGGCGCGCATCGGCGGCGAACAGGAGATCCCCTGCCAGGTCACGTACGCGCTGCGCAAGGATTCCGGCAAGGACTTCACCGCGGAGCTGAGCCTGACCAACACGGGAGACCGTGAGCTGCGCGACTGGACCATGAGCTTCGCGTTCCCCGGCGAGCAGCAGGTGACCACCGCGACCCCGGCGCCGGTCCGGCAGCAGGGCCGGTCGGTGGCGGTGCAGGCGGTCCCGCAACGGCCCGCCCTGGCACCGGGCGCCACCGAGAAACTGAACCTGACCGGGCGGTACACCGGGACGAATCCGCTGCCGGTGGAGTTCCGGGTCGGCACGGCGATCTGCGGGGTCCAGGTCTCCGGAGTGGCGGGCACCGCGCCGGCACCCACCCGGTCGGCTCCGGCCAAGACGGTGAAGGCGTCAGCCGGCAAGGCCGGCTCCGGCGACACCAAACCCAAGGCGAAGAAGCCCAAGGCCGAGAAGGCCGAGCCGGACGACGGCAAGGCGAAGGGCAAGGGCGGGGGTAAGCCGCAGCCGGGTAAGCCTGGCAAGGGCCCCGGCCGGTGAGCTGACCGGTCAGGACAGCGTGGCGAAACGCTGTACGTGTTCGATGGTTCCCTCGATGATGAGAGTGGTGTCCTCGGTGAGGTCCAAAACGTCCGAAGCGTACCGGTACCGGTCCTCGCCCGGCCGCTTCACCCCGATCACCCGTACGCCGTAGCGTTTCAACAGCTGGACCTCGTTGGTGGGGCGACCCACGAGCGCCCGCGGAACGCGGATCCGCGCGACCGCGAAGGCTTCGTCGAACTCCACGAAGTCGAGCGTCCGACTGATGATCATTAGGGCGAGCCGTTCGCCGGTCTCCGCCTCGGGAAAGATCACGCGGTGCGCGCCGACCGAGGAGAGGATCTTCGCGTGCTGGCCCGAGGTCGCCCGGGCCCAGATCTGCGGTATGCCCAGCTCCACCAGGGCGAGCACGGTGAGCACGCTGGCCTCGACGGAGGCGCCGATGGCCACCATCACCCGGGGCACGTCGGCCAGGCCGAGCTGGCGTAGGGCGGCCTCGTCGGTGGCGTCGGCCTGGGCCACCTGATCGAGCATCGACGACCACTTCTGCACCTGGTGGATGTCCCGGTCGATGGCCAGCACCTCGCGGCCGAGGGCGGCGAGCGACTCGGCCAGATGGCTGCCGAATCGGCCGAGGCCGATGACGGCGATGCCGCCCGTGTCCGTCCTTCTATCCGACAATGGGTTGCTCCTCCGGGTAGCGGTAGAGCCGGCGTCGGGTGTTCAGCGCGATTGCCGAGCCGAAGGTGAGCGGCCCGACCCGGCCGATGTACATGAGCACAGCCAGCAGCAACTGGCCGCCGTCCGACAGGGATGGCAGGACGCCCACCGAGAGGCCGGTGGTGCTGAACGCCGACGTGACCTCGAACAGCGCGGCGTAGAACGGGAGCTTGTCGGTCATCGCGATCAGCGCGGCGGTCCCGGCGGCCACGACCGCGACGCTGAGCAGCGCGACGGTGAGGGCCTGCCGCTGGCTGGCGGTGGCGACCCGGCGGTGCCCGACCGTGACGTCCGGCTCGCCGCGGACCTCCGCCCAGATGACGAAGGCGAGCAGGAAGAAGGTCGAGACCTTGATCCCACCGGCCGTGCTGGCGCTGCCGCCACCGATGAACATCAACGCGGTCAACAGGGTGTAGCTCTCCTCCCGCAGCACCTCGGTCGGCACCACCTCGAAACCACCGGTGCGGGCCAGGGCGATCTGCGCGAACGCGGCGACCACCTTGCCGGGTACGTCGTACTGGCCGACGGTCCACGGGTTGGCCCACTCGGCGGCCAGGAACGCGACCCCACCGAAGGCGACAAGCGCCGCGCTGCCCCAGATGGTCAGCTTGGTGGCGACCGCCCAGCGGGCCGGCTGCCGCCATTCCCGGACGGCCTCGAACATGGCCGGGAACCCGAGACCGCCGATGATCGCGCCGAGGGCCAGCGGCAGGCTGACCCACGGGTCACGGGAGAAGGCCAGCAGACCGTCGCGGTAGAGCGAGAATCCGCAGTTGTTGAACGCCTGGATGGAGTGGAACCCGGCGGACCAGAGAGCCTCCCGGAACGGTTGGTCATAGGCCAGCCAGAGCCGCCCGGTGACGATGACGGTCATCGCCAGCTCGCAGGCGAACACCGTGGCGGCGATGCGCAGCAGCAGCCGGCGCACGTCACCGAGCCCGTACTCCGCGGTCTCGGCCTGCAACAGCAGCCGGTTGTGCAGCCCCAGTCGCCGGGACACGGTGAGGATCACCAGTGCGGCACCGGTCAGGATGCCGAGCCCGCCCAGCTGGGTGAGCACGGTGATGAGCACCAACCCGGAGCCGGACCAGTAGTTCGGGGTGTCGGTGACGGTCAGGCCGGTGACCGAGATGGCCGACGTGGCGGTGAACAGGGCGGTCATGAAGGGAGCGTGCTGGTACTCGATGGTCATCGGGCGCTGCATCAGCAGGCCGGTGCCGATCAGGATCGCCACCAGGAAGACCAGCGGCACGAGCCGCACCGGGTGACGAAGAAACCGACGCACCAGACAATCTTCCGATTCTGCCCGCCGTTCCGGGCCGGAACCGGCATCCCGAGCCCTGTGTCGTCGGCTCCGCCTTGCTCTGCTTCAACGGACGCAACGGCGGATTCACCGCGTGGTCAGGCGCGGACCAACTGCCGGTCAGCCCGGGCGGGTCTGCTGAGGCGGTCCCCCGACAAGTCAAGGAGACCGCGTTGCGACGTACCCTTTCCGCCCTCGGTGTGTCGGTGACCCTGCTCGCCGCCGCCGTGGCCACGCCCATGGTCGCCACGGCGAAGCCGGCCGCCGGCCCGGACCCGGCCCGCGTCGGTGAGCGGCCCATCGTCATCGGTCACCGGGGTGCCAGCGGCTACCGGCCGGAGCACACCCTGGAGGCGTACCGACTGGCGATCCGGATGGGTGCCGACTACATCGAACCGGATCTCGTCGCGACGGCCGACGGTGTGCTCGTCGCGCGGCACGAGAACGAGATCAGCGGCACCACCGACGTGGCGGCCAAGCCGGAGTTCGCCGACCGCCGGACCACGAAGACCATCGACGGCGTCTCGGTGACCGGCTGGTTCACCGAGGACTTCACCCTCGCCGAACTGCGGACGTTGCGGGCCAAGGAGCGACTGCCCCAGGTACGGGTGACGAACACCGCGTTCGACGGCCGGTTCCAGGTGCCCACCTTCCAGGAGGTGATCGACCTGGCCCGGGTCGAGGGCAGGGCGCGCGGGCGGGTGATCGGTGTCTACCCGGAGACCAAGCACCCGACGTACTTCGCCTCGATCGGCCTGCCGCTGGAGGAGCCGCTCGTCGAGACGCTGCGCCGGAACAAGATGACCAAACGGCACGCTCCGGTGATCATCCAGTCCTTCGAGACGGCCAATCTGCGGCGGCTGGACCGCATGATCGACGTCAAGTTGGCCCAGCTGCTCAACGCCGCCGGCCAGCCCTACGACTTCACCCTGGCCGGGGACACCCGCACGTACCGTGACCTGGCGACCCCCGCCGGCCTGCGCTGGATCTCCCGCTACGCCGACGGCGTCGGCGTGCACAAGGACCTGATCGTGCCGCGGAACTCCGCCGGTGGCCTGCTCGCCCCGACCACCCTTATCAGGGACGCCCACCGGGAGAAGCTGATCGTGCACGCCTGGACCTTCCGGGCGGAGAACCAGTTCCTGCCGGCCGACTTCCGGATCGGCACCGACCCGAACGCCCGCGGCGACATCCAGTCCGAGTACGAGCTGTTCTACCGCCTCGGCCTCGACGGCGTCTTCACCGACCACCCCGACACCGCGGTCGCGGCCCGCGCCGCCCTACCCCGCCCCAGACCCCGACCGGCACACCACCCGCCCCGGAAGGCCCCCCGCCCCCACCCCGGGGGGGGGGCCGCCCCCCCCCCCCCCCCCCCCCCCCCCCCCCCCCCCCCGCCCCCCACCCCGGGGGGAGGCGGGAACTGCCCCGGGGGCGGCACCGGACCGGACGGCGTCAGGTCGCTGGGCTGCGCGTCGGCGGTGGCGTCGACCGCCACCGGACGCGGAGCGCCAAGGGTGGCGGGCACCACCAGCGCGCCGGCCGTGGCGGTCGCGGCGACCAGGACGAGCAGGAACCCGCCGGGCAGGGTCAGTCGGCCGCTCGGCCGGCGCGACCAGGCGCGGGTCGCC
>NZ_JBAGKI010000018.1:0-99201 GCF_036689795.1 Micromonospora palythoicola
GCGCGCCCGGGTGCGCCAGTGCGGCGGGTCCGCCCCCCCGGCCGGCCCGCCCCGCACCAAGATCTATCGGTGTCTCACTCGGGGACGCGGCGGTAGGCGCCGTCGCTGGCCGAGGTGGCCATCGAGGCGTACGCGCGCAGCGCCGCCGACACCGGGCGCTGCCGGTCGACCGGGGTGTACGGGCGGTCCCGCTTCTCCTGGGCGACCCGGCGGGCGTCCAGCACGTCGGCCGGCACGTTCAGCTCGATCGACCGGGCCGGGATGTCGATGACGATCTCGTCGCCCGGCTCGACCAGCGCGATCAGCCCACCGTAGGCGGCCTCGGGGGAGGCGTGCCCGATGGAGAGCCCGGAGGTGCCGCCGGAGAACCGGCCGTCGGTCAGCAGCGCGCAGGCCCGGCCCAGGCCCCGTCCCTTGAGGAACGAGGTGGGGTAGAGCATCTCCTGCATGCCGGGACCACCCTTCGGCCCCTCGTAGCGGATCACCACCACGTCCCCGGCGACGATCTCCTTGGCCAGGATGGCGGTCACCGCGTCGTCCTGCGACTCGTAGACCTTCGCCGGGCCGCGGAAGGTGAGGCACTCCTCGGGCACCCCGGCGGTCTTCACCACACAGCCCTCCGGCGCGAGGTTTCCGTACAGGATGGCCAGCCCGCCGTCGGCGGAGTACGCGTGCTCACGGTCCCGGATGCAGCCGCCGGCGGCGTCGGTGTCCAGCGACGACCAGCGGTTGGTGGTGGAGAACGGCTCGGTGGTGCGCACCCCGCCCGGTGCGGCGTGGAACAACTCGACCGCCTCGGGCCGGGCGGTGCCGCCGCGCACGTCCCAGTCGGCCAACCAGCCCTCCAGGGTGCGGGAGTGCACCGCGTGCACGTCCCGGCGCAACAGGCCGGCGCGGTCGAGTTCGCCGAGGATGGCCGGGATGCCGCCGGCGCGGTGCACGTCCTCCATGTGGTACTGCGGCGAGTTCGGAGCGACCTTGGCCAGGCACGGCACCCGGCGGGAGATGGCGTCGATGTCGGCCACGGAGAAGTCCAGCTCGGCCTCGCGGGCGGCGGCCAGCAGGTGCAGGATCGTGTTCGTCGACCCGCCCATCGCCACGTCCAGGGCGACGGCGTTCTCGAACGCGGCCCGGGAGGCAACCGCGCGGGGCAGCACCGAGGCGTCGTCGCCGTCGTACCACCGCTTGGCGATCTCCACGGCGGTGCGGCCGGCCTCGACGAACAGCGACCGGCGCGCGGCGTGGGTGGCCAGCGTCGAGCCGTTGCCCGGCAGGGCCAGCCCGATCGCCTCGGTGAGGCAGTTCATCGAGTTGGCGGTGAACATGCCGGAGCAGGAGCCGCAGGTGGGGCAGGCGGACCGCTCGATCGCGCCGAGCTGCTCGTCGGTCACGGCCTCGTTGGAGGACGCGATCATCGCGTCGATCAGGTCGATCTTGCTGTGCACGATCCCCTCGATCGCCACCGTCTTGCCGGCCTCCATCGGGCCGCCGGAGACGAACACGGTGGGGATGTTCAGCCGGAGCGCGGCCAGCAGCATCCCGGGAGTGATCTTGTCGCAGTTGGAGATGCAGACCAGGGCGTCCGCGCAGTGCGCGTTGACCATGTACTCCACCGCGTCGGCGATCAGCTCCCGGCTGGGCAGGGAGTAGAGCATGCCGCCGTGGCCCATGGCGATGCCGTCGTCGACCGCGATGGTGTTGAACTCCCGACCCACCCCGCCGGCCTCGGCCACCGCGTCGGCGACCAGGCCGCCGAGGTCCTTGAGGTGTACGTGGCCCGGCACGAACTGGGTGAAACTGTTCGCGATGGCGACGATCGGCTTGCCGAAATCGTCGTCGGTCATCCCGGTGGCCCGCCAGAGGGCCCGGGCGCCGGCCATCGTCCGACCGTGCGTGGAGGTCTTCGACCGCAGCTCAGGCATGCGTACCAGTCTGACACCGGTCAGCCGGTCCGGACACGGGCGTCGCGCCGTGTCCCAACAGATGCACACCCGATCCCCACAGCGAGCGTCGATCCGGCAGAGTTGAGGGCGTGCACACACCCCCGGCCATGATCGGCGCTGCGGTGCTGAGCGCGCTCATCGCCCTCACGGCCGGCGTGCTGCTCGCCGCCGCCGTCCGACGCCGGGCCGCGCCGCATCGTCCGGCGTACGCGGTGCTGGCCGCCGGCGGCGCGTTCGCGGCGGTGACCGTGCTGGTGGGTGCGGCTGTCGCGGTGACCGCGAGCCAGCACTGGGCGCACGAGCAGCAGCATCGCAGCACGTGGGCCACGCTGGTGGCGCTCGGCACGGCCACCGGTGGCCTGCTGTTCTGTTTCGGTCTGCTCCGGCTGCCCGGGGTGACCGGGTCGGTGCCCTCGGCGGCCCGGCTCGCGCTGGACGGCGTGATCGTGGGAGCCGCGCTGTGGTTCGTCGGCTGGGTGCTGTTCTCCGAGCCGACCCGGCTGCTCGGCGACGCGACGCCGACGGCCTGCCCGTCGATCCTGCTCGCCTCGGTCAGCGCGGCGTTGAGCGCCGGCCTGTCCGCGATCATGGTGCTCCGGGCACCCGCGCCCCGACGTTGCCTGGCCGTGCTCGGCACCGGGATCACCGCCGCGTCGGTCGGTGGGTTGGGTGTCGCGGCCGGGCTCTGTCAGGCCGGGCCGGGTCTGGCGCTG
Source organism: Micromonospora palythoicola (assembly GCF_036689795.1). NCBI lineage: Bacteria > Bacillati > Actinomycetota > Actinomycetes > Micromonosporales > Micromonosporaceae > Micromonospora > Micromonospora palythoicola. The sequence goes on from NZ_JBAGKI010000018.1 coordinate 2,657, forward strand.
ACCGGCGCGGTGATCCTGGCCGTCGGGCTGTTGGTCGCGGCGGTGGCGGCGTACCGGATCGATCCGCCGGGCCACCTCGCCATCGACGTGATCCGTCGCGACGGCGAGTACGCCTTCGTGCCGATGGGCGCCATGGCCGCCTCGGCGATGTACCACCTCCTCCAGGACGGCCGGTTCGACGGGTTGGCCATCGCGGCCGGCAGCGTCGAGGGGTTCGCCCTGGTCGCCCGGCAGTACCTCACCCTGCACGACGTGCGGGCCTACGCCCGCCGGCTGGCCGACCGGGAGGCGCACTTCCGGCAGCTCGCGCACACCGACGCGCTCACCGGGCTGGCGAACCGTCGCGGCCTGCTGCGGGCCCTGCACCGCTGCGCCGAGGAACGGGTGCCGTGCGTGCTGCTCGGGTTGGACCTGGACGGCTTCAAGAACGTCAACGACATGCGGGGGCACGACGTCGGCGACGCCGTGCTCGCCGAGGTGGGCCGGCGGTTGCGGGGCAACCTGCGACCCGGTGATCTGGCCGCCCGGCTCGGTGGTGACGAGTTCGCGGTGCTCATGCACGGTGGCCCGGCGGGCGCGGGGGTGGTCGCGGAGCGGCTGTTGCGGGTGCTCGGCGGCGCCTACGAGCAGCCCGAGGCGCCCGTCTTCCTGTCGGTCAGCATCGGCCTGGCGGGTTGGGCCGACGAACCCGACGTCGAGCTGCTGCTGCGGCACGCGGATCTGGCGCTGCGCTACGCCAAGCAACGCGGCAAGAACCGGATCGAGCGCTACGACGGCGCGTACGACCGGCTGCTGCGCCGACGCACCTCGCTCGAGCACGAGCTGCGCGGCGCGATCGAGCGGGACGAGCTGCGGCTGGTGTTCCAGCCGGTGGCCTCCCTGCCGTCGGTACGCCCGGTCGGCGCGGAGGCGCTGCTGCGGTGGCGTCACCCGGAGCTGGGCAACGTGCGACCGGACGAGTTCATCCCGCTCGCCGAGGAGAGCGGGATGATCGCCAAGCTCGGTGCCTGGGTGCTGCACCAGGCCTGCTACCAGCTGTCCCGCTGGCTGGCCGAGGGCCACGACGTCTGGGTGTCGGTGAACGTCTCCCCGCGCGAGCTGCACGCCCCCGAGTACGTGGTGCAGGTCGCCGAGGCGCTGCGCGCCCATCACGTGCCGCCGCAGCGGCTGGTGCTGGAGGTCACCGAGCACGCGGTCGCCACCGACCTCGACGAGCTGATCCGGCGGCTGACCGCGCTGCGGCTGACCGGTGTGCGGATCGCCCTCGACGACTTCGGCGCCGGCTACTCCTCGCTCAACCAGCTCCGCCGGCTACCGATCGACATTCTCAAGATCGATCACGGCCTGGTGGCGGAGCACGAGCCGGTCCAGCCGGAAGGGCGCGACGGTCCGGCCTTCGCCCCGATGGTCGACATCGTGATGCGGTTGGGCCACCAGTTCGGCCTGGAGGTGATCGCCGAGGGGGTGACCACTCCCACGGAGCTGGCCGCCGTGGTGGCCGCCGGTTGCCGGTTCGGCCAGGGTGCGTTGTTCGGCTGGGGCGTACCGGCGGAGCACCTGGAGGCGATGCTGGACGCGGCGACGTCGCCGGGTGCCCGCCCGGCCCGTCCGGCGGCTGCGGGCAGTACGGTTCCGCGACCCGTCGGGCCGCCCGTCCAGCGGCGGGGGGAAGGCGTTTCCGGGCAGGTCATGCCCGGTCCGATCGGCGCGCCGAGTGGCGACGCGCCGAGGTCCGTGAACCAGAATGTGGGATCAGTTGACTCATCGCATGAGATGCGTCAGTCTTGAGCCCATGTCGTCGTACCGGTCGCTGCGAGTACTTACCTGAGCGCACTCTCCCTGACTGAGAGTGCGCTGGCCCCGTGCATCTGGCACGTGGGCCTTTTTCTTGCCGTCGAACCAATCGAACGCCGGCTCCGTCCGGGTTCCACAGTGTGAGCAGCCCCACCCACTTCAGCCGAAGGCCAACCGCCATGACGAGACCCACGCCCGAGACGCTCGCCCACTCCGCCCGGCGCGCCCGCACCGCCGCCGAGGCGCCGGGTGACGCCGACCACACCCGCGCCGCCTCGCCGGCCGTCCCGGCGGCCCGTCCCGCCCCGGCCCAGGTGTCCGGTGCCGGCTCGCTGGTGCGCTCCCTGGAGGCACTCGGCGTAGACGTCGTCTTCGGCATCCCGGGCGGCGCGATCCTGCCGGCGTACGACCCGCTCTACGACTCGACCGTGCGGCACATCCTGGTCCGGCACGAGCAGGGCGCCGGTCATGCCGCCACCGGTTACGCCCAGGCCACCGGCCGGGTTGGGGTGTGCATCGCCACCTCCGGTCCGGGCGCGACGAACCTGGTCACCCCGATCGCCGACGCCTACATGGACTCGGTGCCGCTGGTGGCGATCACCGGTCAGGTGGCCCGCCCGTCGATCGGCACGGACGCCTTCCAGGAGGCGGACATCCAGGGCATCACCCTGCCGATCACCAAGCACAACTTCCTGGTGCAGGACGCCGGCGAGATTCCCCGGGTGCTGGCCGAGGCGTTCCACCTGGCCTCGACCGGGCGTCCCGGACCGGTCCTGGTGGACATCCCCAAGGACGTCCTCCAGGCGTCGACCACCTTCGCCTGGCCGCCCACCCTGGACCTGCCCGGCTACCGGCCCACCCTGCACCCGCACGGCAAGCAGATCCGCGAGGCGGCCCGGTTGATCAGCGCCGCCCGCCGTCCGGTGCTCTACGTCGGCGGCGGCGTGCTCAAGGCCGGTGCCACCGAGGGTCTGCGCCGGTTGGCCGAGCTGACCGGCATCCCGGTGATCACCACGCTGATGGCGCTCGGCGCGTTCCCCGACTCGCACCGGCAGCACCTGGGCATGCCGGGCATGCACGGCACCGTCGCCGCGGTCTACGGGCTGCAGAAGGCGGACCTGATCGTGGCGCTGGGCGCCCGGTTCGACGACCGGGTCACCGGAAAGCTGGACTCGTTCGCGCCGGACGCCACGGTGGTGCACGCCGACATCGACCCGGCGGAGATCGGCAAGAACCGGCACGCGGACGTGCCGATCGTCGGCGACGCCCGGCACGTCATCGACGAGCTGCTGGCGGCGGTCACCGCCGAGCGCGCGGCGGGCCGTGGCACCGACCTCGGTGACTGGTGGACGCAGCTCGACGACCTGCGCGAGCGCTACCCGCTGGGCTACGAGGAGCCGTCCGACGGCACCCTCTCCCCGCAGTACGTGATCAAGCGACTGGGGGAGATCGCCGGACCGGACACGATCTACGTCGCAGGCGTCGGCCAGCACCAGATGTGGGCCTCCCAGTTCATCTCGTACGAGAAGCCGCAGACCTGGCTCAACTCCGGCGGACTCGGCACCATGGGTTACGCGGTGCCGGCGGCGATGGGCGCCAAGGTGGGCCGACCGGACACGGTGGTCTGGGCCATCGACGGCGACGGTTGCTTCCAGATGACCAACCAGGAGCTGGCCACCTGCGCCCTGGAGGGCATCCCCGTCAAGATCGCGGTCATCAACAACGGCAACCTCGGCATGGTCCGGCAGTGGCAGACGCTGTTCTACAACGAGCGCTACTCCAACACCGAGCTGGGCACCCACAAGCACCGCATCCCGGACTTCGTCAAGCTGGCCGAGGCGCTCGGCTGCGTCGGGCTGCGCTGCGAGACCGCCGAGGAGGTGGACCGGACCATCGAGATGGCCATGTCCATCAACGACGCGCCGGTGGTGATCGACTTCGTGGTCGGCAAGGACGCCATGGTCTGGCCGATGGTCCCTGCCGGCACCAGCAACGACGAGATCATGTTCGCCCGTGGCGTTCGCCCGGCCTTCGACGAGGACGACATCTAATGACCATCCACACCCTCTCCGTCCTGGTGGAGAACAAGCCCGGCGTGCTCGCCCGGGTCTCCGGCCTGTTCTCCCGGCGCGGCTTCAACATCGACAGTCTGGCGGTCGGCGAGACCGAGAACCCGGACGTCTCGCGGATCACCATCGTGGTCAACGCGGAGTCCTCGCCGCTGGAGCAGGTCACCAAGCAGCTGAACAAGCTGGTGAACGTACTGAAGATCGTCGAGTTGGATCCGGGCACCTCGGTGGCCCGCGAACTGTTGCTGGTCAAGGTGCGCGCGGACCGCAACGCCCGGGGCCAGGTCCTGGAGACGGTCAACCTGTTCCGCGCCCGGGTGGTGGACGTGGCCGCCGACACCCTCACCGTCGAGGCGACCGGCACCCCGGACAAGCTCGACGCGCTGCTGCGCGACCTTGAGCCCTTCGGCATCAAGGAGATGGTCCAGTCGGGTGTGGTGGCGATCGGGCGCGGCTCGCGTGCGATCACCGCCGGCCCGGCCCTGCGGGCCGCCTGACCCCACCACGGCCCGGGTCCGGGTGACCGGGGCCGGCCACCAGCCACGACGGGCCGTTGCGGCCGCCGTACGAAAGGGAAGTCATGAGCGTTGAGGTGTACTACGACGACGACGCCGACCTGGGCCTGATCCAGGCGAAGAAGGTCGCCGTGATCGGTTACGGCAGCCAGGGGCACGCGCACGCGCTGTCGCTGCGCGACTCCGGTGTCGACGTGGTGATCGGTCTGCCGGAGGGCTCCAAGAGCCGGCCGAAGGCCGAGGAGCAGGGGCTGCGGGTGCTCACCCCGGCCGAGGCGGCGGCCGAGGCCGACGTCATCATGATCCTCGCCCCGGACACCGCGCAGCGCCACATCTACGCCGAGTCGATCGCGCCGAACCTCAGCGCCGGCAAGGCGCTGTTCTTCGGCCACGGGTTCAACATCCGGTACGGGCTGATCAAGCCGCCGGCCGGGGTCGACGTGGCGATGGTCGCCCCGAAGGGCCCCGGGCACCTGGTCCGCCGGCAGTACGTCGACGGCAAGGGCGTGCCCTGCCTGGTCGCCGTGGAGCAGGACGGTAGCGGCGACGCGTTCGCGTTGGCCCTGTCGTACGCCAAGGGCATCGGCGGCACCCGGGCCGGCGCGATCAAGACCACCTTCACCGAGGAGACCGAGACCGACCTCTTCGGCGAGCAGGCGGTGCTCTGCGGCGGTGCGGCGGCGCTGGTGCAGACCGGTTTCGAGGTGCTCACCGAGGCCGGCTACGCCCCCGAGGTGGCCTACTTCGAGTGCCTGCACGAGCTGAAGCTGATCGTGGACCTGATGTACGAGGGCGGCATCGCCCGGATGCGCTACAGCGTCTCCGACACCGCCGAGTACGGCGACCTCTCCCGTGGGCCCCGGGTCATCGACGGCCGGGTCAAGGAGGAGATGCGCAAGATCCTCGGTGAGATCCAGAACGGCGAGTTCGCCCGCGAATGGGTGGCCGAGGACGAGGCCGGGCGGCCCAACTACAACAAGTGGCGCAGCGAGGGCGCGGCGCACCCGATCGAGGAGACCGGCGCGAAGCTGCGCGGCATGATGAGCTGGGTGGACCGGCCGATCACCGAGACCGCCTGAGCGTTCTCCCCGGCACCCGGCCCCGGCGTTCTCCCCGACGCCGGGGTCGGGTGCCGTACTGTCTCCGTCCGGCAAACGATCGTTAACACGCACGTCACGTCCGGTTTGTGAGGGCACTCACCCCACACTCCGGCGCGCGTCGGGCGGCCCGCGCCCTACGATCGCGGGTAGGTGCTCCAGGCGGCACCTGACGGCCATGGCCCGGGAGCGCGCCGGGCGCAGCGCAGCGCCCAGCCCCCGGCCGACCGCTCTGACGACATCTACGAGGACCAATGACTCCTGTCGTACTGATCGCCGAAGAACTCGCCCCCGCCGCCATCGAGGTGCTCGCCCACGACTTCGACGTCCGGCACGTGGACGGCACCGACCGCCCGGCCCTGCTCTCGGCGCTCTCCGAGGCCGACGCCGTCATCGTCCGCAGCGCCACCCAGATCGACGCCGAGGCGATCGCCGCCGCCCCCCGACTCAAGGTCGTGGCCCGGGCCGGTGTCGGCCTGGACAACGTCGAGGTGCCGGCCGCCACCGCGCGGGGCGTCATGGTCGTCAACGCACCCACCTCCAACATCGTCTCCGCCGCCGAGCAGGCCGTCGCGCTGCTGCTCGCGGTCGCCCGCAACACCGCCAGCGCCAGCGCAGCGCTCAAGGCGGGGGAGTGGAAGCGCTCGAAGTACACCGGCGTGGAGTTGCAGGGCAAGACCGTCGGCGTGGTCGGTCTCGGTCGCATCGGCGTGCTCTTCGCCTCCCGGATCGCCGCCTTCGGCACCCGGCTCATCGCGTACGACCCGTACATCCAGCCGGCTCGCGCCGCGCAGCTCGGCGTACGGCTGGTCGGACTGGAGGAGTTGCTACGGGAGAGCGACTTCATCTCGATCCACCTGCCGAAGACCCCCGAGACGGTGGGCCTGATCGGGGAGAAGGAGCTGTCCATCGTCAAGCCGGGCGTACGCATCGTCAACGCCGCCCGGGGCGGGCTGATCGACGAGCAGGCCCTCGCCGACGCGCTCGCCGAGGGTCGGGTCGCCGGCGCCGGGGTGGACGTCTACGCCAAGGAGCCGTGCACCTCCTCGCCGCTGTTCGCCTTCGACAACGTGGTGGCGACTCCGCACCTGGGGGCCTCCACCGCCGAGGCGCAGGACAAGGCCGGTCTCGCGGTCGCCAAGAGCGTGAAGCTGGCCCTGCAGGGCGAGTTCGTGCCGGACGCGGTGAACGTGCAGGCCGGCGGCGTGGTCGCCGAGGACGTCCGGCCGTTGCTGCCGCTCGCCGAGAAGCTCGGCCGCGCGTTCACCGCGGTGGCCGGCGGGATCGCCGCCAGCGTCACCATCGAGGTACGCGGTGAGATCGTCGACCACGACGTGTCGGTGCTCAAGCTCGCCGCCACCAAGGGCCTGTTCAGCTCGGTGGTCGAGGAGCAGGTGACCTACGTCAACGCTCCGCACCTGGCCGCGCAGCGCGGTGTCGAGGTGTCGCTGAACACCCAGGCCGAGACCGTCGACCACCCGGTTCTGGTCACCGTACGTGGTGCGCTGCCCGACGGTCGTACGGTCAGTGTCTCCGGCACCGTCGCGCAGGCCGGCACCCGCGACGTCATCAAGCTGACCGAGGTGGACGGCTTCGACGTGGAGATCGGCGCCGAGGGCATCCTGCTCTTCCTCCGCTACGCCGACCGCCCGGGCGTGGTCGGCACCGTCGGCACCCTGCTCGGCCAGGCCGGCATCAACATCGCGGCGATGCAGGTGGCTCGCCGGGAGGCCGGCGGTGAGACGCTGATGACCCTCACCGTGGACCAGGCGCTCGGTGCCGACCTGCTCACCTCGGTCGCGGACTCGATCGGCGCGACCTCGGCCAGCGCCGCCGACCTGCGCGACGAGTAGCTCGTCACAGGCACGCCACGACGGGGCCCGGCCATCGGCCGGGCCCCTCGTCGCCGGTCACCGAGCCGGCATCGGTCGGAGCATCGCGTCCGCCCGCGTGTCGGGCCCGTCACCCGGCACCGGCGGGGCCGGTCAGCCGGGCAGCCGGACCCCGGGCGGCGGGTAGACCGAACCGTCCTGGGCGTCGAACAGCATCAGCCGGTGCTCGCCGGCCAGCCGCTCGATGTCGAGCAGCACCTGGTCCGGGCAGGCGGGGTCCAGGTTCAGCTCGATGTGGTCGGCCGCCTTGTGCAGCGGTGCGACCGCCCAGGGAGTGTTCGGGCCGGCCGGCTGGTCGGGGTAGCTGGCGGTGATCGCCCGGTAGAAGCCCACGCATCGTGGGTCCGGCTGACGCTGGTGGTGCCGGCCGCTACGGCACTGCTGCACCGCCGCTCGTACGTCCTCGGGCGTCGCCCCGTCCGCCAGGGCCCACACGCTCAGATCGAAACTCACGGCGGACAGCGTGCCATCTGCGGTTCACCTTGTCGAAAACGACCCCGCCGCAGGCGAACGCCTGGGGTACCGGCATTTGCGCAGATGCTCCCCTGTGGAACCCTTGCCGCGAAACGCGTCAATTCGATAACGTACCGGTGCGGTCACCTGCCGAGCACGTGGCGCCGGCCCGTCTTCGGGTGGCGAGGTCGACGCCCGGCCGAGCGGCCCGCACCCCTCGATTGCGCGAGCCACGCGCACTCGTCGCCGACCGGCCTCCACGGTCGTTGCCGCGACCGTGGAGGCCGATCGCTGTCTCTGCTTCCCCTCGCCCCTGGTGGGATCGCGCGGTTCAGCGCTCGGCGGCGAAGAGCACCCGGTAGTCCGACCCGGGGCGGAACCAGGCCAACCCCGCCGGCCCGGCGGCGTACAGGGCGGTGGCGTAGGCGTCGGCGACCGCGAGGTCGGGCCCGACCACGGTGGCGGCGACCAACTGCCCGGCCGGCTCGCCGGTGTGCGGGTCCACCACGTGGCCCTGCCGTCCGGTCACCCCGGAGGTGCCGACCGCACCGGCCGTCATCTCCAGCAGCAGCGGGGCCCGGTTCCGGTCGGTGGGGTGGTGCACCGCGATCCGCCACGGGCCACCGTGTCCGGCCTGGCCGCGTACCACCAGGTCGGCACCGGTGAGCACGGCGTAGTCGTGGATGCCGGCGTCGCGCAACCGGGCCGCGGCCCGCTCGACCGCCCATCCGCCGAGCAGGCCACCCGGGTCGAAGCCGCCGGGCACCGCCCAGGCGTCGAACCAGCCGTCCGTGGCCGCGCGCATCGCGGCGCAGCGGTCCACCAGGTCGCGCAGCGGCGGGTACGACTCGGGGCCGATCTCACCCCGGCGCAGCCGGGACACCAGGCTCTCCGGGCGGTTCGGGCCGTAGGTCAGGTCGATCGCCCGCAGCTCGGCGACCGCGTCGCGCAGTGCCGCGCCGGTGCCGCGCCGACCCAACCACTCGGGAGCGTTCAGCAGCAGCGTGTAGGCGGCCGTAGAGGTGCGAACGGTGTGCCGGACGGCGATCCGGTCCCCGGCCACCAGGTCGGTGCGGTCCGGCCGTTCCTCCCGGGCACCCAGTCGCAGGTCGGGCCGGCGGAGGCGGAAGACCGCCGGATCGACCCAGCGGGTTCGTGGTTGTTCGTCGGTCCACATCGCGTCCGCCCTCTCCTCGGCGCGTGCCGCCCCGTCGCGGCGCTCGCCCGGGCCCACGGCCCGTCACGCTCACGATCACGCTAGACAGCGGAGATGACCGAGCCATGAATGCCGCCTGGGAAGCTGCTGTGCGTCACCAATTTCCCGAAAGGTGGAACACTCGTACCGGGGGACGGGACGGCGGCGTACCGTCGAGCCATTCGAGCTAAGGAGCTGACGGACGTGGCACGGATCGCGGTGGTGGCCGGGGACGGGATCGGCCCCGAGGTGGTCGCGGAGGCCCGCAAGGTCGTCGACGCGGTGCTGCCCGGTGTCGAGGTGACCGAGTACGACCTCGGTGCGGCACGTTACCACCGCACCGGCGAGGTGCTGCCCGACTCGGTGCTCGGCGAGCTGGCCGGACACGACGCGATCCTGCTCGGCGCGGTCGGCGACCCGACCGTGCCGCCCGGCGTGCTGGAGCGCGGTCTGCTGCTGAAGCTGCGCTTCGCCTTCGACCAGTACGTCAACCTGCGCCCGTCGCGGCTCTGGCCGGGAGTGACGAGCCCGCTCGCGGCGGTCAAGCCGGGCGAGGTCGACCTGGTGGTCGTCCGGGAGGGCACCGAGGGCCTGTACGCCGGTGCCGGCGGCTCGCTGCACCGGGGCACCCCCGCCGAGATCGCCACCGAGGAGAGCCTGAACACCCGGCACGGTGTCGAGCGGGTGATCCGGGACGCCTTCGCCCGCGCGGCCCGGCGCGAGCGGCGCAAGGTGACGCTCGTGCACAAGACGAACGTGCTCACCCACGCCGGCTCCCTGTGGTCGCGCACCTTCGAGGCGGTCGCCGCCGAGCACCCCGACATCGCCACCGAGTACCAGCACGTCGACGCCGCGGCGATGTTCCTGGTCACCCAGCCACAGCGGTACGACGTGGTGGTCACCGACAACCTCTTCGGCGACATCCTCACCGACATCGCCGCCGCCGTGACCGGTGGCATCGGGCTGGCCGCCAGCGGCTGCATCAACCCCGACGGGGCTTACCCGTCGATGTTCGAGCCGGTGCACGGCTCCGCCCCGGACATCGCCGGCCGTGGCGTCGCCGACCCGGTCGCCGCCGTACTGTCGGCGGCGCTGCTGCTCGATCAGCTCGGGCACGCCGACGCCGCTGCCCGGATCACCGCCGCGGTCAGCGCGGAACTGGCCGCCCGCAGCCCCGAGGCGGTCGTACGCACCGCCGAGGTGGGCGACCGGATCGCGGCACAGGCCGCCGGCTGAACAGTTCGCGTCCCACCGGCCACGGCCACCTCGCCGCTTCGGCGGCACCAGGGTGGCGGCGGCGACTCGCCGGTGGTGTGCCACCTGTCCACCGGTGGACCTATCCGCTGAACGACCGTTCGGGGTAGGTTTCTGGCACAACCATGTTTCCGGCGTGCGGTCGGCGCATGCCGTCGTCCCCAGGGAGGTCAGCGCGATGAGCGGTGGTGACAAGATCGATTTCGAGATCCGTCCGAACCCCGCACCGGTATCCGCCACCGACCGGGCCGCGCTGCTGGCAAACCCCGGGTTCGGCCGGGTGTTCACCGACCACATGGTCACCATCCGGTACGCCGACGGCAAGGGCTGGTACGACGCCCGGGTCGAGGCCCGCGCACCGATCCCGATGGATCCCGCCAGCGCGGTGCTGCACTACGCGCAGGAGATCTTCGAGGGCATGAAGGCGTACCGGGCGGCCGACGGTGGAGTGACGATGTTCCGCCCGTACGCCAACGCGGCCCGGTTCAACACCTCCGCCGCCCGGATGGCCATGCCGGCGTTGCCGGAGCAGACGTTCGTGGACTCGCTGCACCGGCTGATCGAGATCGACCGGGAGTGGATTCCCGACGGCGACGACGGCGGCAGCCTCTACCTGCGGCCGTTCATGTTCGCCAGCGAGGTCTTCCTCGGCGTCCGCCCGGCCAACGAGTACCTCTACGCGGTGATCGCCTCGCCCGTCGGGGCGTACTTCTCCGGCGGCGTCAAGCCGGTGACGGTCTGGGTCTCGCCCGACTACACCCGCGCCGCGCCCGGCGGCACCGGCGCGGCCAAGTGCGGCGGCAACTACGCCGCCTCGCTGGCCGCCCAGGCCGAGGCCCTCGAACACGGCTGCGACCAGGTGGTCTTCCTCGACGCCGTGGAGCGTCGATTCGTCGACGAGCTGGGCGGCATGAACGTCTTCTTCGTCTACGACGACGGGTCGATCGCCACGCCGCCGCTCACCGGCACGATCCTGCCCGGCATCACCCGCGAGTCGGTGCTCACCCTGGCCTCGGCGGCCGGTCACCGGGTCGAGGAGCGGCCGGTGACCTTCGACGACTGGCGGGCGGACGCCGCCAGCGGCCGACTCCGCGAGGTCTTCGCCTGCGGCACCGCTGCGGTGATCACCCCGATCGGGCAGGTGCGCTTCCCGGACGGGGAGTTCACCGTCGCCGGCGGCGAGCCGGGCACCGTCACCATGGCGCTACGCCAACAGCTGGTGGACCTCCAGCGGGGCAAGGCCGAGGACCCGCACAACTGGGTCCACCGCGTGTTCTGAGCGGTTCGTCGGGGCCCCGTCGTCACGCCGAGCGTGGCGCGGGGCCCCCGCACTGTCCAGGGCCGTGCTCTTGAAGCTCGCGGAGGCACGGTGTCGGGCAACCCGGCCTAGGTCAGCAGGTGGTCACGCAGGGCGGCGAGCTGCTCGTCGGTGACCCCGGCGTGCCGCAGGTAGTCGTCGACCGAGCCGTGCCCCTCCCGGATCTCGGCCAGAAAGAGCAACATCGTCTCGGCCGGCGAGGACAGGTACGGCATGGGCAGCTCGGGCACCTCGGGATGCGCGGTGGCCACCCAGGCGGCGAAGCGCTGCGACGCCTCGGTGCTCAGCGCGTAGTCCGCCGCGATCTCGGCGTCCTCGACGCCGAGCACCGCGAGGGTCAGGCCGCAGACGATGCCGGTGCGATCCTTGCCCGCGACGCAGTGCACCACCACCGGCGCGTTCGCGCTGTCGGCGATCAGGCCGATCGCCTCGGCGAGACCGGCGGTGCCGGTGCGGGCCAGATCGGCGTACCGGTCGGCGAGGTAGCGGGCCAGATCGGTGTCGGGCTGGTACGGCCGCTCCTCCCAGTGCGCGTGCTCCGGGTGGATGTGCCGGTAGGTGAGGCCGTCGAAGTCGGGAACCCGGCCGTACCGCTCGACCTCCTGCGGTCGGCGCAGGTCGACCACGGTCCGGACGCCGAGCGCGGCGAACGCTTCCCGGTCGGACTCGTCCATCCCGTGCAGCGAGTCGGAGCGGTAGAGCCTTCCGGTACGGACGGTCCGTCCGTCCAGGCCGCGGTAGCCGCCCACGTCCCGGAAGTTGAACATCCTGGTGAAGGGAATCCTGCGAGTCTGCTCAGTGGCGTCCATCCGGACACGGTAACGGCCGGTGGAACAGCGTCCCACCGGCCGTCACGTTGACTGGTGCCCCTACCGCAGCGGGCCACCGGGCGGCATGGCGCTGTACGTGTCGTTGTAGTAGCCGCCGAGCTTGTCCCGGTAGGCCGGGTCGGTGGCCGTCTCGTCGTACTCCGGCGCGGCCTTGATCTGGTCCTTGGTGCGGTCGACGAAGACCTTCTGCTCCTCGTGGTCGACGTGGTTCACCGTGCCGGCCGGGAGCATCACCTTCTTGCCGAAGATCCACGGTCCGGTGTCCACGACCAGGTAGCTGGCGTTGACCTCGGTGCTGTCACTGTCGATCTTGCCGATCGAACCGTCGCTGGCCTCCACCTTGTAGCCGACCAGGTTCGCGCCGGCCACCCCGGCCTCGTCCCGGTAGCTCCAGGGGTCGAAGGCGCCGGCGGGCGGGCCGCCCGCGACGACGCTCTGGTCGACGGCACGCAGCTCCGGGTCGGGCGTGGTGTGCGTGGTGTTGGGGTCGAGCCTGTCCATGGGATTCTCCTGCCCCGGTCCTTGGTCCGGACCGTCTCGGAGGAACGTGTTTCGTTGTCCCGAAAACTCCTACCCGGGCACGAGCGCTCTACACCAGGAAAACCATCCGGCACAGCCACCACCCGTTGTCCCGGGATGTGGATTGTGCCTCCCAGAAGCGACCTGGAGGTGGCAGAGTACCGGGCGTGACCAGCACCGCCCGCATTATTGGCAACTAGCGCGCCGGCCTTCCCCTCGCCGAGCGCGCAGACCTCCCGCAGCCGCGGGGGGTCTTTTTGTTGCGCCGGCCGGTGCCTGACGAAGGGATCACCATGACGTTTCAGGTCTACGACACCACGCTGCGCGACGGCGCCCAGCGCGAGGGGCTCAGCTACTCGGTGGTCGACAAGCTCGCCGTGGCGCGGCTGCTCGACGAGTTCGGTGTCGGGTTCATCGAGGGTGGCTGGCCGGGCGCGGTGCCGAAGGACACCGAGTTCTTCCGCCGGGCGCGCACCGAACTCGACCTCCGGCACGCGGTGCTCGTCGCGTTCGGCGCCACCCGCCGGGCCGGCACGGTGGCCGCCGACGATCCGCAGGTGCGTGGCCTGCTCGACGCGCAGACCCCGGCGGTCGCCCTGGTCGCCAAGGCCGACCTGAGGCACGTCGAGCGGGCGTTGCGCACGACCGCCAAGGAGAACCTGGCGATGATCTACGACACGGTGGCCCACCTGGTCGCCGAGGGGCGTCGGGTCTTCGTCGACGGTGAGCACACCTTCGACGGTTACCGGCACGACCCGGCGTACACCGCGTCGGTGGTGGAGACCGCCCTCGCGGCGGGCGCCGAGCGGTTCGTGCTCTGCGACACCAACGGCGGGATGCTGCCGTCCCAGGTGACCGCCGCCATCGTCGACCTCACCGACCGGATCGGTGTCGCGCCGGAGCTGCTCGGCATGCACGCCCAGAACGACACCGCCTGCGCGGTGGCCAACACCATCGCCGCCGTGGAGGCCGGGGTCCGGCACGTGCAGGGCACCGCCAACGGGTACGGCGAGCGGCCGGGCAACGCCGACATCTTCGCGGTCGTCGCGAACCTCCAACTCAAGCTCGGGCTGCCGGTCCTACCGGAGGGCTGCCTGGAGCAGATGGTGCGGGTCTCCCACGCCATCGCCGAGATCGCCAACATCGCCCCCGACACCCACCAGGCGTACGCCGGGGCCGCGGCCTTCGCCCACAAGGCGGGGTTGCACGCGAGCGCGATCAAGGTGGATCCGCTGCTCTACAACCACGTGGAGCCCGAGGTGGTCGGCAACGACATGCGGATCCTGGTCACCGAGATGGCCGGCCGGGCCAGCATCGAGCTGAAGAGCCGCGAGCTGGGGTTGGATCTGGCCGGCCATCCGGAGACCCTGTCCCGGGTCACCAACCGGGTCAAGGAGCTGGAGGCCGGCGGGTGGTCCTTCGAGGCCGCCGACGCCTCGTTCGAGCTGCTGGTCCGCTCCGAGCTGCCGGACGCCGCGCCGGTGCGGCCCTTCGCGTTGGAGTCGTACCGGGTGCTGGTCGAGCACCGCGAGGACGGCTCGGTCGTCTCCGAGGCGACCGTCAAGATCCGGGTACGCGGGGAACGGGTGATCGCCACGGCCGAGGGCAACGGACCGGTGAACGCGTTGGACGAGGCGCTGCGGGTCGGTCTCGGCCGGCACTACCCCGAGTTGCGGGACTTCGAGCTGGCCGACTACAAGGTGCGGATCCTGGAGGGCAGCCACGGCACCGGCGCGGTGACCCGGGTGCTCGTCGAGACGGCCGACGGGCGGGGCGGTGGCTGGACCACCGTCGGCGTACACCCCAACGTGGTCGAGGCGAGCTGGCACGCCCTGGTCGACGCGCTCACCTACGGCCTGGACCGCGCCCGGGTCTGACGTCTGGGCCCCGTGGCCTATCGGCTCTCGGCGGCAGGTAGGCGCAGCTCGGCGAGGACCATGCGGTGGTCGCTGCCGGGCAACGGGTGGACCGTCACGTCCCGTACGGCGATGCGACGGTCCACCAGCACGTGGTCGATCACCACGGGCGGGATGAGGTCCCCGTCGTACGGTCCCCAGGTGCCGGTGAGCCCAGCGCCGACCGAGGCGGCTGCGTCGACGTAGCCGGTGTCGAGCAGGGTCCGCAGCGGACCGTGGTCGAGGGTGGCGTTGAAGTCACCGGCGAGGATGCTCAACGGTCCGTCGGGGGTGGCCGCCGGCTGGGCGGCCAGGTCGGCGTGCCAGAACTCCACCTGGTCGACCGCGTACGGGGCCGCCGGGTGCGCCGACTCGACGCGGACCGGGGGCGCGCCGGGCACCGTGACGGTCGCGTACGCCTGGGTGAAGCCCCAGGCGCCGCGCAGCTGTCGGATGCCGCCGTCGCTGAGCGGATGTCGGGCGTACAGGCCGGAGCCGGGGGTGCCGACGGCCGGGTTGAGCTGCCGGTGCACCAGCACCATGTCGAGGCCGAGCCGATCCAGCTCGGCCTGGGCGGTCGGGGTGAACTCCTGCACGAGCAGCAGGTCGACCTGCCGGGCGTGGACCACCTCCACCACCGCCGCCGGATCGGCGGCACCGGCGAGCAGGTTGGCGGTGAGCACCCGCACGGTCGGTCCGGTAGCGTTCGGCTGCGCCGCGGGCAGGGCGCGGGGTGCCACCAGCGCGACCAGGGCGAGGGTGGTCAGCGCCGCGACGATCGCCGGGGCCCGGCGGCGCAGGGCGAGCGCGAGGACCAGCGGGGCCAGGCTCGCGATCGTCACGTACGGCGTGAAGGCCAACGCCTGGACCAACGGCCCCCGGTCCAGACCGATCGACCGCACCAGCACCCACCCGACACCCGGCGCGACGGCCAACCAGCAGAGCAGGCCGCCCCGGGACGGCCGCCAGGCCCGGTGGCCGATGGTGATCTCCACGGCAGGCAGGCTACTGAATCCCGCCCGGTGTGCACCGCCCGGCCGCGAAGGCCCGAGCCGGCCGGCTCCCGTACGGCAGCTCGACAAAGATCCCAGAATCGATTTCATGAATTGCGCACGGCTTCACTTTCGCAATTTATGGCCTTGATCCGGCAACGCGCCGACGGCATTGCCACTATTGACCCTCGGCATTTTGCAGTGCTACGTTTCAGCTGCTCGGGAGGCTGCGCTCGGGCAAGGAACTGCCAGCTCAGAGCGCATGTCAATGGGCCGGGTTGGATGCGTCTGCGGGTGCGCTCCCGGACGGGGTGCGCAGGCGGTGAGCGCTCATTGCCGCCCGACTCGAAAAAGGCAACAACCGCCCCGCGTGTCGCGGGTCGGCCGTATCTCCACGCCTGAAAAGGGAGTCCCGTCATGACCAGATTATTCCGACGCAAGACGGCCGCGGTGGCTATCGCGGCGCTGGCGCTGGCCCTGGCCGGCGGCGGAATCGCCGCGGCGAAGCCGACCACCGGGTCCGCCCAGCCCACCGCCCGCAGCGCCCAGCAGCCGGCCGTCACCACCGCCTCACTGAACAGCGCGAAGGCCACCCTCGCCAAGGGCGACGCGGTGGGCACCCAGGCCGTCAGCGGCTTCTACGCCACGGCGGTCAACGCCAACGGCACCAAGGCCCGCGGCGACGGTGTCGTCATCAAGTACGGCGTCGGCGAGTACGAGGTGCAGTTCGGCAGCAACGTCACGTACGGCATCTACGTGGCGACGATCGGCCGGCCGGACTCGTGTTGCATTCCGCCTGCCGGTGAGATCTCCGTGGCGCGGCGGCTGCTCACTCCGAACGCGGTCTTCATCCAGACTCGTGACTCCGCCGGTACCCCCGCCGACCTGCCGTTCTACCTCCTCGTGCACCGCTGATCGGTGCACTGTCACCGGCCTCCGTCGCAGGACGGAGGCCGGTGCCGTGTGGGAACGGACCCCATCCTTTCCCGCTGTCCGGTAAGGGCGCCGATCACGTGGTCTGGGCGGCGGAGGGCCGGTAATTCCGACGTTTGTCCGCCGGTCGGCTCGGGAAGCAAGCACCGTGACGGACATCTCGGACACCATGGCCAGCCTGCCCAGCCCGGCCGATCCGGACGCGACCGCGGCGGAGTTGGACCAGACGCTCTTCGAGGTCAAACGCGTGATCGTCGGGCAGGACCGGCTCGTCGAACGCCTCCTGGTCGCACTGCTCGCCGACGGGCACTGCCTGCTGGAGGGCGTACCGGGAGTGGCCAAGACCCTCGCCGCGCAGACCCTCGCGACGGTGGTCGGCGGCAGCTTCTCCCGCATCCAGTTCACCCCCGATCTCGTCCCCTCCGACATCGTCGGCACCCGGATCTACCGCGCCTCGAAGGAGAGCTTCGACGTCGAGCTGGGCCCGGTGATGGCGAACCTGGTGCTGGCGGACGAGATCAACCGCGCCCCGGCCAAGGTGCAGTCGGCGCTGCTGGAGGCGATGGCCGAGCGCCAGGTGTCGATCGGCGGGCGCAGCCACCCGGTACCGGAGCCGTTCCTGGTGCTGGCCACCCAGAATCCCATCGAGTCGGAAGGGGTCTACCAGCTGCCGGAGGCGCAGCGGGACCGCTTCCTCATGAAGATCGTCGTCGACTATCCGGACGTCGCCGACGAGTTGGCCATCCTCTACCGGATGAGCGCCGACCGCCCCCGGGCGCACCGGGTGCTCGACCCGGAACGGCTGCGCGAGTTCCAGCGTCAGGCCAGGCAGGTCTTCGTCCATCACGCCATCGCCGAGTACGTGGTCCGGCTCATCCTCGCCACCCGTGACCCCGGCCGGTTCGGGTTGCCGGAGATGGCCGGGCTGCTCGCCTACGGTGCCAGCCCACGTGCCACCCTCGGGCTGGTCTCGGCCGCCCGCGCCCAGGCCCTGCTCCGGGGACGCGGCTACGTCCTGCCCGACGACGTCCGGGAACTCGCGACGGACGTACTGGCCCACCGGCTGGTGCTCTCCTTCGACGCGGTCGCCGACGGGGTGAGCGCCGAATGGGTGGTCCACCGGCTGGTCGAGGCGGTACCGCCGCCCCGGGTGACCGCCGCCAGACCGGCGTACGCGACCGACCTGGCAGTCGCCTGATGGGCCGCCGGAACCCCGTGCCGCCGGTGGCGGCGGACCCGGTGCTCACCGACCTCACCCCCGGCCAGCGGTTGCGGCGGCTGGAACTCACGGTGACCCGACGTCTCGACGGCCTGCTGCACGGCGAGCGGCACGGTCTGCTGCCCGGTCCCGGCAGCGAACCGGCGGGCAGCCGCGAGTACCGGCCGGGTGAGGACGAGGTACGCCGGATGGACTGGTCGGTGACGGCCCGCACCGCGGTACCGCACGTGCGGGAGGTGGACGCCGACCGGGAGCTGACCACCTGGCTGCTCGTCGACGCCAGCCCCAGCATGGAGTACGGCACCGCCGAGCTGGACAAGCGGGAACTGGCCGTCGCCGCCGTCGCCACCATCGGCTTCCTCACCGCCGGGCCCGGCAACCGGCTCGGCGCGCAGGTGCTCACGCCGTACGGGCTGCACCGGGTGCCGGCCCGGGGCGGGCGTACCCATCTGCTCGGGCTGCTGCGTGCGTTGCTGGCCGCGCCCCGGGCCGGCGACGACCCGGACGTCGGGTCCCGGGCCGTGCCCGTCGGCGGGCTGGCCGACGCGCTGGCCGAGGTGCGCCGGGTTGCCCACCGGCGTGGTCTGGTGGTGGTGGTCTCCGACTTCCTCGACGGCCTGCCCGACGACCCACGGTGCCCGGCCCGCTGGGAGCGTGCGCTACGTCAGCTCGCGGTGCGCCACCAGGTACTCGCGGTCGAGGTGACCGACCCGCGCGAGCTGGAACTGCCGGACGTCGGTCTGATCACCCTGGTCGACCCGGAGACCGGTGAACACCGCGAGGTGTGGACCGGCGACCGACACCTGCGCGAGCGCTACGCGGCGGCGGCCGCCGCCCAACGTGAGCAGGTCCGGGAGGCGCTGCGCCGGGCCGGTGCGACCCACCTGGCGCTACGCACCGACCGGGACTGGACCGTCGACATCGTCCGGCACGTGCACGCGCAACGCCGGCTGGTCGCCGCCGCGGCCACGCCGCACCGGGGAGGTACGGCGTGATCTGGCAGTCACCTGTGCGGCTCTGGCTGTTGCTCGGTGTGCTCGCACTGGCGGCGGCGTACCTGGTGGCGCAGCGGCGCCGCAGCCGGTACGCGGTCCGCTTCACCAACCTGCGGCTGCTCGACCGGGTGGCGCCCCGGCGCCCGACCTGGCGTCGACACCTGCCGGCCGGCCTCTTCCTGGCGATGCTGGCCCTGCTCGTGGTCGGCTTCGCCCGACCCACCGCCGAGGTCCGGGTGCCCCGGGAACGCGCCACGGTGATGGTGGCGGTGGACGTCTCCACCTCGATGCTCGCCGGCGACGTGGAGCCGGACCGGCTCAGCGCGGCCAAGAGCGCCGCTCGGCGGTTCGCCGACGGCCTGCCCGGCGAGTTCAACGTGGGACTCGTCGCGTTCGCCGGTAGCGCGGCGGTACTGGTGCCACCGGGCACCGACCGGGAAGCGCTGCACGACGGGATCGAGCGGTTGGCCGAGGGCGCGACGGGTGTGCAGGGCACCGCGATCGGCGAGGCGATCAGCACCTCGCTGGGCGCGGTGAAGGCGCTCGACGACAAGGCCACGACCGAGCCGCCACCGGCCCGGATCATCCTGCTCTCCGACGGGGCGAACACCTCGGGCATGGATCCGGTGGAGGCCGCCGCCGAGGCGGTGGCCCTCGACGTGCCGGTGCACAGCATCTCGTTCGGTACGCCGGGTGGCTTCGTCGACCGGGGCGGGCGACCGATCCAGGTGCCGGTGGACGGGGAGACGCTGCGGGCCGTGGCCGAGCAGACCGGGGGCGGTTTCCACGAGGCCGGTACGAGCGCCGAACTGCGGGCCGTCTACGACGACATCGGCAGCTCGGTGGGTTGGCGCACGGTGCGGCAGGACGTCTCGGCCCGGTTCATCGGGCTCGGGCTGGTCTTCGCGATGGGCGCGGCGGCCGGCTCGATGCGCTGGTTCTCCCGCCTGCCCTGAGTTCCGACCGTCCGTCCGACCCGCGACGGCGGCCGCGGCCGAGCCACACACGTGAGGAGCGTACGTATGGCAGTGCAGACCGGACTGGGTGAGCCGCGCGGACCCTGGTTCGTCTCGCCCGAACTCGACCCGGACGGGCGGGGCGGGACGGACCCGGCGGCGCGGGAGCGGGAGCGGTTGCTGGGTGGCTGGCGGCGCCGGCTGCTCGCGGGGCTGGCGATGATCGCGATCTCCGCCGGGTCGGGGGCGCTCGCCGGCGGCTGGGTGGCCGGTCGCGACGGCATCGCGGGGCCGGCCGCCGCGTCCGCCGCCCCGGTGCCGGCCGAGCTGGTGACCGCCGCCGAGAAGACCGTGCCCGGTGTGGTGTCGGTGCTGGTGGGTGGGGCGGCGGGTGGCTCGGCGAGCGGTTCCGGCTTCGCGGTCGACTCCGAGCAACACATCATCACCAACGACCACATCATCGCCAAGGGCCGTGGCGGGCCGGTGACCGTCGAACTGCCGGACGGCCGGCGGTACGCGGCGGAGGTGGTCGGCCGGGAGCCGGACAGTGATCTCGCGGTGCTCAAGGTGCCGTCGTCGGCCAACCTGACGTCGCTGCCGTTGGCCAAGCCGGGTGCGACCCGGGTCGGCGAACCGGTGCTGGCCGTAGGGTCGCCACTGGGGCTGCCCGGCACCGTCACCGCGGGCATCGTCAGCGCGCTGGACCGGCAGGTGCGCCTCGGCGACAACCGGCACCGGGCGGTGCAGACCGATGCCTCCATCAACCCCGGCAACTCAGGTGGACCCCTGGTCAACGCCCGGGGCGAGGTGGTCGGGGTGAACACCGCGATCGCGACGATGGACGGCAACGGCTCCATCGGCATCGGGTTCGCCATCCCGATCGAGCAGGTGCAGCAGACCGCCGACACGATCATCGGGAAAGGCGGCTGATCACTTATGGTAACTGTCCGATTACGGGGAGATCGGGGCAACTGTCGGATTCCGGCGCCTGATGATCGGAGAATGGAAATATTACGCTCGGTATGAATACTGGCGTGGGTGGAGCGTCCTCTCATCGCGGCCCTCCTGCTGGTGGGCCTCATCATCGGAAGTGGCGTCGGGTCGTCGTACGCGCGCGCCCGACGGGGCTGGAACGACTACCAGGCGGCGAAGAAGACCGTGCCCGGGGCGCGTCGCGCCGCCTGGATGCTGATCAAAGTCGTCACCACGAAGGTCGGCGTCATCGCCCTGCTCCTGATCGGAGCGGTCGCGTACGCCGCCACCGGTGGCGGTGACGGTCCGGCACCGTCGACGCCGACGCCGAGCAGCACCGCCGACGAGCGGCCCGATCGCTGACCATCCGGTCGCCGAACCGGATGCGCGCTCGCGGCGTTGGCGCGAGGGCGCCGCGGACCCCGCGCTAGCCTCAGGGCGTGGACGACGGACTGCGGGTGACCGACCGGTGGGTGGTTTCCGCCGCCGAACTGCGGGAGCGGTTCTCCCGGTCGTCCGGGCCGGGCGGGCAGGGCGTCAACACCGCCGACTCCCGGGTCGAGCTGAGCTTCGACCTGGCCGGCTCACCGAGCATCCCCGAGTCGCTGCGTACCCGGGCGCTGGACCGGCTCGCCGGACGGCTGGTCGACGGCGTGCTGACGATCGCCGCCAGCGAGCACCGGACGCAGCTGGCCAACCGTGAGGCGGCGCGGGAACGCCTGGTCTCGGTGCTGCGCGAGGCGGTCGCCCCGCCACCGCCACCGCGTCGTCCGACCCGCCCGTCGCGGGCGGCCAAGGAGCGGCGGCTGGCCGAGAAGAAGCGTCGGGGGCAGCGCAAGCGCGACCGTCGGGTGGACGGCGAGTAGCCCCGTCAATCGCCGTCGAGCAGCGCGGAGCACACCTCGATCAGCCGGGCCCGCAGCCGGCCGGCCCGCTGCGCGAACTCGCGTTGCCGCGCCACGTACTCGGCCTTGCCGTCCGGCGTCTCGATCGCCACCGGCGGCTCACCGTAGGAGGAGAAGTCGTACGGCGACGCCCGCATGTCGAGCAGCCGGATCTCGCCGGCCAGCTCGAAGCAGTCGAGCGCCAGCGCACCGGGCACGGCGGGGCCCAGCTTGGTGGCCCACTTGTGGCAGTCCATCGAGGCGTGCAGACAGCCGGGCTGGTCGAGGTCCACCTGACCGGCCCGGGTCGGTCGGAGGTGGTTGAGTTCGACCGCCTCGGGGGTGAAGAACCGGTACGCGTCGAAGTGCGTGCACCGGATCTGGTGCGACTCGACCACCGCGTCCGTGCCCCGCTGACCGAGTCGAAGGGGCAGCGGGTGCCGGTGCTCGGCCTGGCGGTACACCATCGCCCACTCGTGCAGCCCGAAGCAGCCGGTGAAGGCCGGTCGGGACGCGATCGCGGTCAGCAGTCGGTGGATGAAGCGCACCGAGTCGCCCCGGTCGGTCAGGAACGCGTCGACGTCGAGGCGTACCGAGCCGTCGGCGTCGGTCGCGTACCAGCGCCACCGGTGCTGCGGTGCCGGACCGTCCGGACCGGCCTCCAGCCGGACACCGACGCCCGGGTGCCACCGGCGTAGCACCGCCGGCCGGGTGCCGTAGTAGTCGTACAGGAAGTCGTCGATGGCGTGACGTGCCCCGGCGGCCCGGCGGGCCCGGTGGCCCGCCGTGAGTGAATCGGCGCGTCGCTCGTGCCCGGCCAGCAGGGGTCGCCAGGCGGTTGCCGGCAGGCTGGCCGGTCGCCCGCCGTCGACACCACCGACGACGGGGGCGGGGACGGTGCTCACGGAGCCAAGGGTACGACCGCCGTCCGGTCGCCGGTCAGGGCACGTCGACGCGGACACCCGCGGAGAAGACCCCGCTGCGCAGTTCCAGTCGCTGCGGCGCCTCACGCCCGGTGACGGTGAAGACCAGCGGCAGCACCATCCGGCTGCCGGCGGCCAGCGGATCGGCGAACACGTCGCGTCCCTGGTTCGCCCGGCGGGTGGCCGGCTCGTCGGTGGTGACCCAGTTGCCGTTGGCCAGGTACGCCCGTTGCAGCTTGCCGTGCCAGCTCTGGTGCTCGCGGGTGAGGTTGCGGACCCCGACGGTCGCCTGACACTGCCGCGCGCCCCGGCCCGGTTCGCAGGTGATCCGGTAGACGGTGAACTCGAACGCGTCCTCGCGCAGCGGGGTCCCCAGGCTTCCGCTGACTCCGGTGCCCGTCCAGGCGCCGCTGGTCGGCTGGCTGTCCGTGTCGATCGCGACGACCCGGCGGGTGGCCGACCACGCGGCGGCGCCCAGCGTGCCGGCCAGCACGATCGCGGCCACCGGCACCACGACCCACACCGGTGGCTTGCGGCGTCGGGCCGGCGGCCGGGGCGCGGCCGGGCGTGGGTAGATGGTGCCCGGCCCGTCCGAGGCCAGTGCCGCGGCGACCGGCCGTCGGCGGCGTCGCCAGGCGAGCAGGCCCACCACGCCCAGCACCAGCAGCGCGGCGCCGGCGGCCACCAGCGCGGGTGTCTGGCGACGCCAGCCCGTGGCCTCCGGCGACTGCGACGCCGCCATCCCCGGCGCAGTCCAGGTGGCGCTCGCACAGTCGTACGGCTGTCGGCCGTCACTGGCGTAGGCGCACGTCGGAGCGGTCACCGGCTGTCGGGATCCGGTCGTGGTGAGCGTGGTGCCCAGAGTGGTGGTGCTCTCCGGCGCCAGCCTCAGCCGCCAGGTCACCTCGGTCGCCGACGATCCGCCGGGGCGGAGCACCCGGCCACCGTCGCTCACCGTGGTCGCCGAGACCCCCTGGGGCAGCTCCTGACGGACGGTCGTCTCCACCGGGGTGCTGCCGGCGTTGCGGACCTCGATCCGGTACCCGGGCGCGCTGCTCCGCTCCGGCGCGACCCGTACGCTCACCTTCGGCCTGGCGGCCGGCGAGACCACCCGGGTCGGCGTCGGTACCGCCGGTGGTGCCGCCGGCATGCTGGGCTCGGGTGCTGCCGCCGCCGGCGTGAGCCCCGCCGTCGGAGCGTGCGGGGCGGTGACCGCCGGAGCGTGCGGGGCGGTGGCGGTCGGCAGCACCGGCAGGGCGGTCAACAGACCGACGCAGTGCACGATCGCGGCGAGGGTCCTGTGGTGTCGTGTCGATGCAGGCATACGAACGAACCTCCGCAGCCGACGCTAGGGGCGGGCGCGCGTCGGGTGGGTACGAAGCGGTGAATCCGGCCCGAACGGTGCGCGGTGCGGGTAAGCTGCGCCGACCGTTCGCTGGCCGCACTACATTGGCCTGGTGCGTATCGCTCGTTTTGCTCATGCCAAGGGAATGTCGTTCGGTGTCGTCGAGGGGGAGCCGGAGGCCGGGGCCCAGGGGCTCACCATCGCCGAGATCTCCGGCCACCCGTTCGGCCAGATCACGTTCAGCGGGGTCCGCTGGGCGTTGTCCGACGTCCGGCTGCTCTCGCCGATCCTGCCCAGCAAGGTGGTCTGCGTCGGCCGTAACTACGCCGAGCACGCCGCCGAACACGGCGCCGAGGTGCCGAAGGAGCCGCTGTTGTTCCTGAAGCCCTCGACCTCGGTGATCGGTCCCCGGGACGCGATCCGGCTGCCGGAGTTCAGCAGGCAGGTCGAGCACGAGGCCGAGTTGGCGGTGGTGATCGGCGCACCCGGCGCCCGCCGGGCCGACCGGGCCGCGGCGGAACGGGCCATCTTCGGCTACACCTGCGCCAACGACGTCACCGCCCGGGACCTGCAACGGTCCGACAGCCAGTGGACCCGGGCCAAGGGGTTCGACTCGTTCTGCCCGATCGGGCCGTGGATCACCACCGGGCTGGACGTCACCGACCTGGAGATCCGCTGCGAGGTCGGTCGCGATCCGGAGGAGATGGAGGTGCGGCAGCTCGGCCGCACCGGCGACATGGTCTTCGATGCGCCGGCCCTGGTGTCGTACGTTTCACACGTGATGACGTTGTTGCCCGGTGACGTTGTGTTGACCGGTACGCCGGCAGGGGTTAGCCCGCTCGCGGACGGGGATACGGTGAGCGTCCGGATCGAGGGGATCGGGGAGCTGACGAACCCGGTGGTGTCGGCGACCTGATCGCCGTTTTGGCAGCTCAGTAGCGGTTTGGGGAAGTCGATTTGGCCTGTCGGTGCCGGGAGGGTAGAGTTTGTTCCCGGCGCCGCAAGGGGCCAATGGGGTATGGGGTAATTGGCAGCCCGACTGATTCTGGTTCAGTTAGTCTAGGTTCGAGTCCTGGTACCCCAGCGCAGCCGAGATTCGTCACGAATCGAGGCCGCTGGATTCTGGTGGAGTTCGGCACGAGGCACCGCGAGGGGCTCTGGTGCCGAGGTCTGGTAGAGTTCGGCGGCACCGCCTGAAAGGGTGGTGCCGCGATGTGTTCTGGCCCCGTCGTCTAGCGGCCCAGGACGCCGCCCTCTCAAGGCGGTAGCGCCGGTTCGAATCCGGTCGGGGCTACAGGTGTTCACGGCTCGTTCCGCCGCTGCGGAGCGGGCCGTTTCGCTTTCTCGGTCAACTGCCGACCCCGACCGCCGTTGCCGCGGCGGCGCCGCTAGACTACTGCCGCACCGCCCACAAGGGCTGGTGAATCTGGAAAGTACCTGGCCCCGTCGTCTAGCGGCCCAGGACGCCGCCCTCTCAAGGCGGTAGCGCCGGTTCGAATCCGGTCGGGGCTACCACAAAGGCCCGTCCCACCCGGACGGGCCTCTCCGCACCCAGCCCACCTCGTTGATCATGAGGTTAGCGGCAATTTAAAGATCAACAACTGCCGTTAACCTCATGATCAACGAGGTGCAGGGGGTTAGAGGCCGGAGAGGCGTTGGCCGGCGCGGACCACGGCCATGGCGTGGCGTTCGCCGGGGCGGCGGCCGAGGCGCTCGATGGGGCCGGAGATGGAAATGGCGGCGATCACGCGGCCGGTGCGGTCGCGGATCGGGGCTGAGACGCTTGCCACACCGGCCTCGCGTTCGGCGACGCTCTGCGCCCAGCCTCGGCGGCGGACCTCGGCGAGGGTGCGGCCGGTGAACTTCGACCGGGGCAGCAGTGGCATCACCGCCTCCGGCGGCTCCCAGGCGAGCAGGATCTGCGCCGCCGAGCCGGCGGTCATCGGCAGCACCGAGCCGACCGGCACGGTGTCGCGCAGCCCGCTGGCCCGCTCGGCGGCGGCCACACAGATCCGCTCGTCCGCCCGACGCAGGTAGAGCTGGGCGCTCTCGCCGGTGGCGTCCCGCAGGGCGGCCAGCAGTGGCTCGGCCGCGGTCAGCAGCACATCCGGCGCCGCGTTCGCCAACTCGCCCAGGCGCGGGCCGGGACGCCAGCGACCCTGGGTGTCCCGGACCAGCATCCGGTGGATCTCCAGCGCCTGCGCCAGCCGGTGCGCGGTGGCTCGGGGCAGCTTCGTGCGTTCAACAAGTTCGGCAAGGCTGGCGCCGTCGACACAGGCGGCCAGGATGACCACCGCCTTGTCGAGAACGCCGACACCGCTCATACTGTGTCCCACAAGCCGAAATTTACCTCCCAGAATTTAGGATGTCCAGATGGTGGGAGTCACTCCAGAGCCGAGAACCTTGGCCGAGAAGGTCTGGGACGCACACATCGTCCGGTCCGCTGATGGTGAGCCCGACCTGCTCTTCATCGACCTGCACCTGCTGCACGAGGTGACCAGCCCGCAGGCGTTCGACGGCCTGCGCATGGCCGGCCGTCGGGTGCGGCGTACCGACCTCACGCTGGCCACCGAGGATCACAACACCCCGACCGGGTACGCCGATCCCTCGTTCCAGCAGCGTCGCGGCGACCTGCTCACCATCGCCGACCCCACCTCCCGCACCCAGATCGAGACGCTGCGGCGCAACTGCGCCGAGTTCGGCGTACGGCTGCATCCGCTCGGCGACGCCAACCAGGGCATCGTGCACGTCATCGGCCCGCAGCTCGGCCTCACCCAGCCCGGCATGACGATCGTCTGCGGCGACTCGCACACCGCCACCCACGGCGCGTTCGGCGCCCTGGCCTTCGGCATCGGCACCAGCGAGGTGGAGCACGTGCTGGCCACCCAGACGTTGCCGCAGGCTCGCCCGAAGACGATGGCGGTCACCGTCGACGGCCGGCTCGGCCCCGGTGTCACCGCCAAGGACCTGGTGCTCGCCCTGATCGCCAAGGTCGGTACCGGCGGCGGGCGCGGACACATCGTGGAGTACCGGGGCGAGGCGATCCGGGCGTTGTCCATGGAAGGGCGGATGACGATCGCCAACATGTCCATCGAGTGGGGCGCCAAGGCCGGCATGATCGCGCCGGACGAGACGACCTTCGCGTACCTGAAGGGGCGGCCGAACGCCCCCGGCGGCGCCGACTGGGAGGCGGCGCTCGCCTACTGGCGGACCCTGCCCACCGACGAGGGCGCGACCTTCGACTCCGAGGTGACCCTGGACGCCACCGAGATCACGCCGTTCGTCACCTGGGGCACCAACCCGGGGCAGGGTGCGCCGCTGGGTGCGGTCGTACCGGACCCGGAGGAGTTCGTCACCGAGCCGGAGCGGGCCGCCGCCCGCCGTGCCCTGGCGTACATGGACCTGAACCCCGGCACCGCGTTGCGCGACCTCGCCGTCGACGTGGTGTTCGTGGGTTCCTGCACCAACGGGCGCCTGGAGGACCTCCGCGCCGCCGCCGACGTGCTGCGCGGCCATCGGGTCGCCGACGGGGTACGCATGCTCGTGGTGCCCGGCTCGGCCGCGGTACGCGAGGCGGCCGAGGCGGAGGGGCTGGACAAGGTCTTCACCGACGCCGGTGCCGAATGGCGCTTCGCCGGCTGCTCCATGTGTCTGGGCATGAACCCGGACACGCTCTCGCCGGGGCAGCGCGCCGCCTCGACCTCCAACCGGAACTTCGAGGGCCGCCAGGGCCGGGGTGGGCGTACTCACCTGGTCAGCCCGCCGGTGGCCGCCGCCACCGCCGTCGTCGGCCGGTTGGCCGCACCCGCCGACCTGTAGAAGGGCTGCGACATGGACAAGTTCACCGTGCACACCGGCACCGCCCTGCCGCTGCGTCGCTCCGACGTGGACACTGACCAGATCATCCCCGCCGTGTACCTCAAGCGGGTGACCCGGACCGGTTTCGCCGACGGGCTGTTCAGCGCGTGGCGGGAGGATCCGGCATTCGTGCTCAACGATCAAGCTTATTCGGGAGCGTCGATTCTGGTGGCCGGCCCCGAGTTCGGCACCGGGTCATCGCGGGAGCACGCGGTGTGGGCGTTGCGTGACTACGGCTTCCGAGTGGTGATCTCGCCGCGCTTCGGTGACATCTTCCGCGGGAACGCCCTCAAGGAAGGGTTGCTTCCGGTAGAGCTTGAATTGAAAGCCGTCGAAGAAATCTGGAGCCTGGTCGAGGAGAATCCGGCCACCCCGGTGATCGTCGACCTGACCGCGCGTGAGGTGCGGGTCGGCACCGCCACCTGGTCGTTCCCGCTCGACGACTTCAGCCGTTGGCGGCTGATGGAGGGCTTGGACGACATTGGACTCACCCTCCGCCACGAGGACCGGATCAGCGCCTTCGAGGCCGACCGACCGGCCTTCCTGCCTCGGGTCGCGTAGCCCGAACGCCCCGATCCGCAGCCGATTCCGCCCCCACCGGTGCCACCGGTGGGGGCGAATCCGTTACGACACAAGGGCTTTTTTCCGCCGAATGTTTGTGTCCCGCCAGCACAGGGCATACCGTGCGCGCAGAATGGCTCGCGTCGAGTCAGTTGCACAATCAGGAGGAAGTCGTGAACAAGGCCGAGCTCATCGAGGCGCTCGCCGTTCGCCTGGGGGACCGGAAAACGGCGACGGCCGCGCTCGACGCGGTCCTCGCTGAGGTCCAGGCGGCGGTCACCAAGGGCGAGAAGGTGGCGATCACCGGTTTCGGAGCGTTCGAGAAGCGGGTCCGGGGCGCGCGAACAGCCCGCAACCCGCGTACCGGGGAGGCGGTGAAGGTCAAGAAGACCTCGGTGCCGACGTTCCGCCCCGGTGCCGGGTTCAAGGAGATGGTGGCCAGCGGCAAGGTGCCGAAGGCCACGGCTGCGGCGAAGAAGACCGCCGGAGCCACCGCCAAGACCACCGGTGCCAAGGCGACCGCGGCGAAGAAGACGACCGCGGCGAAGAGCACCGCAGCCAAGAAGACCGCGGCGAGCAAGACCGCGGCGGCCAAGAAGACCACCGCGACCAAGACGACCGCGAAGGCCGCCCCGGCCAAGAAGGCCGCCACCAAGAAGGCCGCCCCGGCGAAGAAGACCGCCGCGGCGACCAAGGCGACGGCGGCTCGCAAGACCGCGACGGCCAAGAAGGCGCCGGCGAAGAAGGCGCCGGCCAGGAAGGCCGCGACCCGGCGCTGAGCCGGTCGTACGACGAGGGCGCCCGCCGGCACGGCGGGCGCCCTCGCCATTTCCGCCCGACGGTCCACCCCCACGGCGGGGAACCGTTGACCGGCTCGGGGCCCGGCCAGCAGAATCGCCGCACCACCCCTCGCCGGAAAGAGAACCGTGTTGAGTCAGCGCCGTCTCGGCACCGCCACCCTGGCTCTGGGACTTGTCGTCCTGACCGACGTGCTGCGGGTCTTCCTGCCGTCGGTCATCACCATCTTCGGTCAGGCCGCGTCGACCCCGGCCGAGCTGCTCGGCGCGTTCGCGGTCGGCTGGTTCGTGCTGGCGCTCGCCGCGCCGGTCCTCGTCGCGCGGGTCGGCTCCGCCACCGTCGGGCTCGCGGCGGTGCTGGTGCTCGGTGCCGCCCGGCTGGTGCTCACCGCCGCGCCGGGCGGGCCGGCCCAACTGTGGCTGGCCAGCGCCGGTCTGCTCGCCGGTCTGGTCTGGCTGGCCGCCACCGCCGCCCGGGTGGCGTACCCGGTGCCCGGGCTGGTGCTGGGGATGACCGCGAGCGCGCTGGGTCACGCGCTGCTCGGCACGTACGACCTGGTGTGGTGGCAGCGCTGGCCGGCGTGGGTGGCGAGCGTGGCGGTGGTGGCGGCGCTGCTGGCCGCCGAGACGGCCTTCGGCCGCGCCGCCGGCCGGGCGGTCGACGACCGGCCGCCGCCGAACCGCCGAGGCTGGTTGCTCGTCGGGCCGGCTCTGCTGCTCGGCGGCATGGTGGCGCTGTCACCCGCGGTCGCGATAAACGCCATGTCCTACTGGTACGGCGAGGCGGGCACCGCCGCGCCCCCGCCGTTCGCGTTGGCGCCGCTGGGCGCGGCGGTACCGCTGTTCCTGCTCGGTGCGTTGACCCCGTGGCAGCCACGGTGGCGGGCGCTGCCGCCGGTGCTGCTGGTGGCCGGGGCGCTGCTGTTCGGATACGGTCCACCGACGCTGCTCACCGTCGCCGTCCTGGCCGGCGCGGCGGGGCTGGGCGGCTGCCTCGGCCTGACCGGTGACGGCGCGTCGCCGCAGCCGACCGACCGGAGCGGCACCGGCCCGGCGTACGCGGCGGTGGGCGGGATGCTCGTCTTCGCCGTCGCCGCGCTCGTCTACTACGCCGCCTACGACATCGGCTACCCCAACCAGTGGGTACCGGCCGTGGTGGCCGCCCTGACCGGGGTGGTCGCGATGCGCGCAACGGGCGCGTCGGACGGGCAACCGCGGGCGGACCCCGCCCCGGAGCTGCCCCGGTGGCGGCTGGCGGTGCTGGCCGCCGTCGTCGCCCTCGCCGCCGCCTGGCTACACGGGCCATGGCTGGTGTCGACCAACCGGCCCGGGCCGCCGGAGCAGGTGCGGCTGGTGGCGTACAACATCCGGATGGGCTTCGGCCTCGACGGCCGCTTCGACCTCACCGCCCTGGACCGGATGGTCGGCCGGGCGGACGTGGTGGTGCTCAGCGAGGTCGACCGGGGCTGGCTGCTCAACGGTGGCCACGACACACTGGGCCTGCTCGCCGACCGGCTGGGGATGCCGTACGTCTTCGCGCCGGCCGCCGACCCGCTGTGGGGCGACGCGGTGCTCAGTCGCTGGCCGGTGCAACGGGCCCGGACCCGTCCGCTGCCAGCGGTGGGCGCGCCCACCGGCGCGCAGGCGCTGGGCGTGACGGTCGACCTCGGTGCCGGCGTACGCCTGGCCGTGGTGAGCACCCACCTGCAACCGCCGCCGGGTGCGGACCCGGTGGTGCAGGCCCGCGCCGTCGCGGACTTCGCCACCGGGTACGCCGACGGCGCGCCGCTGGTGGTCGCCGGTGATCTCAACACCGAGCCGGGCGACCCGGCGTTCACCGCGTTCACCGACGCCGGGCTGGTCGACGCGCTCGCCGCCGCCCGCCCGCTGCCGACCAGCCCGGCGGACGATCCGCGCGAGCAGATCGACCACGTCCTCGTCTCACCCGACCTGGTCGCCGCCGACGCGGTCGCGGTGCCGGGCACCGCCAGCGACCATCTGCCGGTCGCCGTCACCCTCACCCTGCCCGACCGTTGACGGGTGCGGCACCCGGTCAGAGACGGTCGGCGGCGACCAGACGGTCGCCGGTGAAGGCGAGCAGCCAGCCGCCGCCCTTGCCGGTGGCCCAGTCACCACACCGCCCCGCCAGCCGCTCCAGGGCGCCGGGAATCACCTTGCCCTGGCTGCACACCGCCGCCGGTTCCCCGGCGGCGGCCAGCGCGGCCAGGCGTGCGGCGGCGGCCAGCACGCACTCGTCGGGCTGCTGGCCGGCTTTCGGCTCGTCCAGGTCGCCGCGGATCTCGATCGGCAGGTCCAGCAGCGCCGCCGCCGGATCGAGGGTCTGCACGCACCGGCGCGGTGACGCGGAGAGCAGCCGGGCCGGGCGGATCAGCCCGATCAGCGGTGCCAACGCGTGCGCCTCGGACCAGCCCCGGGCGTCCAGTGGCCGCCCGGTGTCCGGGCCGGGCCAGGTCAGCCGCTTACCGGCGTGGCCGTGCCGCACCAGCACCAGGGCCGCGGTGACCGGCGGCAGCGCCGCGAACGCGGCCAGCACCTCCATGTCGTGCGGATAGCTCACCAGCGTCATCGCGTCGTCGACGGCCAACCAACGGACCTCGTCGACCTCGGTGTCCGGCTGGAATCCGCCGGTGCCCACCGCCCGCATCGACCAGTAGTCGACCACCTTGAGCCGGCCCTCGCTGAGGTAGCGCACCGACGGCAGCCGCAACTGCGGCACGGCCTGCGCGTCGGCCTCCTCGGCGACCTCCCGGGCGGCGGCGAGCAGCGGATGTTCGCCCGGCTCCAGCTTGCCCTTCGGCAGGGTCCAGTCCCCGTACCGGGGCCGGTGCACCAGGCACACCTCGACGTGGTCCACCCCCGCCGGCCGCCACACCACCCCGCCGGCCGCCCGGATCGCGGTCACGCCAACCACCGGGTCCGGCGTCGCCGGCTGGCGCGCCGCCAGGCGTACGGGAAGTCCGCCCGCGCTCGTCGTACGGCCGCCCGCTCCCGTTCCAGCAGCCGGCCGGCGGTCATCGCCAACTGATGGTCGTCGGGCCGGGCCTCGGCCACCGCGCGCCAGGTCTCGGCGGCCACGGCCGCGTCCTGATGCTCACCGAGCAGGTTCTGCACCTTCCTCAGTGCCCGGGCCAGCTTCGCCGCGTCCCCGCCGAGCACCGGCGCGACCGCCGTCACCGCCGAGCGGGCCTGCTTGCCCTGCTTGCGGACGGTGTGCCAGTGCTCGTCGGGCCCGGCCGGGTGCAGCGTCGCGACGCCGCCCGGCTTCTTCGATGTGCCCGCCAGCCGTCGCCACGGGCGGGCCACGAGCCCGGGTAGCACCCGCCGGGCCGGCGCGTCCGCCCGGGGCGTGAGCCGTGGTGCCCGGGCCGCCAGCACCAGCGCGTCGACCAGGGCGAGGTACCGCGGGGCGCGCAGCGCCTCGTCCACCCGGGTCAGCGCCTCCGCCTGCCACTCGGCGAGGACGGCGTCCAGCCGGTCGACCGCCGCCGGATCCACCGGACTCACCGGGTCGGCGGCGGCGGTGCGGCGCAACCGCTCGCGCAGCACCTCCGCGTCCCGGGCCGCCCCCAGGGCGTCCGCCAGCCACTTCAACTCGGTACGCAGCGGCCGGGCCCACGCGGGGCGGACCAGCGGGCCGAAGGTCTTCAGGTCGCTGCGCAACCGCCGGCAGGCCACCCGCATCTGGTGGACGGCGGTGTCGTCGTCGCCGACCGGCGCGCGCAGCCGGACCAGCGGGTCGTGCACCAGCAGCCGGGCCACCTCGCGGCGTACCGCCTCGGTGACCACCGTCGCGGCACTGGGATCGGCCGGCAGCTCGTCCGGGGCGACCAGGTCCGGTTCGGCGGTGGCCGCCCGGCCGAGCGCACGGACGTGCTTGGGGGTGAAGTCACCGCCCCGGGCACCGGCGTCACGCAGCAACTCGGTGAGCCGGTCGAGCAGTGCGCCGTCACCGGCCTTGCGTTCCACCTCCACCTCGCGAAAGGCGCCGGTGATGGCACCCTCGGCGTCGAGCACGGTGACCTCGTCGTCGACCACCTCGGCCAGCACCCGGCCGGCCTCGTCGACGATCTCCTGAGCGTGCCGGACGGTACGCACCACCGCCGCCGGGGTGAGCGCGGCACCCCGGTGGAACACGGTGACCAGCTCCACCAGCTCCGTCGGCATCTCCTCGGCCGGGCCGGCACGGGAGATCTCGTGGCGGACGCCGGGGCTGTCGGTCGGCAACTTCACCGTCCACGGGACCTCGTCGCCCTCGCGGTACCGCAGTGACACGCCCGCCCGGGCCAGCCGCAGGTCGACGGTGTCGTGGTAGGTCGCCACGAGGGTCGCCGGTGCCAGCGTCCGGACGCTCCCCGAGGCCGGCACGGCGGGGGAGAGGTCGGGCAGCAGCCACCCGGCCTCCACCGTGAACTTCCGTTCCTCCTCGACCATCTGCCCAGCCTATTCCGACCCGGTCAACCGGCCGTGCTGCCGACGCGACGCAGCAGCAGGTGCTGGAGGTGGCTCAGCGGCGCCTCCGGCCGGCCCGCACGGCGGGTCCAGGTGCCGTCGCCGGCCAGCTCGAACGCGTCCACGTCCGGGCTCATCGCGGCACCGAGCACATGGTCCAGCTCGGCCCGGGCCACCGGGTCGGTCACCTGCACCAGCGCCTCCACCCGCCGGTCCAGGTTGCGGTGCATCAGGTCGGCGGAGCCGATCCAGAACTCCGCGTCGCCGTTGTTGCCGAAGCGGAAGACCCGCGAGTGTTCCAGGAAACGGCCGAGGATCGAGTGCACCCGGATGTTCTCCGACAGCCCGGGCACCCCAGGTCGCAGCGTGCACATCCCTCGGATGATCAGGTCGACGTGCACGCCGGCCTGGGAGGCCCGGTACAGCGCGTCGGTGATCTCCTCGTCGACGAGCGAGTTCACCTTGAACTGGACGAGTCCCGGCATGCCCAGCCGGACATGGTTGATCTCCCGTTCTACCCGCTCGATCAGCCCGCTGCGGATGCCCTGTGGCGCCACCAGCAGCCGCCGGTACGCGGTCTGCCGGCTGTACCCGGTGAGCACGTTGAACAGGTCGGTCAGGTCGGCACCGATCTCCGGGTCGGCGGTGAGCATGCCGAAGTCCTCGTAGAGCCGGGCGGTCTTCGGGTGGTAGTTGCCGGTGCCGATGTGGCAGTAGCGGCGGATCTGGTTGCCCTCCTGGCGTACCACCAGGGCGGTCTTGCAGTGGGTCTTGAGACCGACCAGCCCGTACACCACGTGGCAGCCGGCTCGTTCCAGGGTCCGGGCCCAGCCGATGTTCGCCACCTCGTCGAAACGGGCCTTCAACTCGACGAGCACCACCACCTGCTTCCCGGCGGCGGCGGCGTCGACGAGCGCGTCCACGATCGGCGAGTCACCACTGGTGCGGTAGAGCGTCTGCTTGATCGCCAACACGTTCGGATCGGCGGCGGCCTGCTCGATGAACCGTTGCACGCTGGTGGCGAAGGAGTGGTACGGGTGGTGCACCAGCACGTCGCCGTCGCGCAGGGTGGCGAAGACACTCCTCGGCACCTCGCCCTCGGCGAGGCGGGGATGGGTGGCCGGGACGAACGGCGGGTCCTTCAGGTCGGGCCGGTCGGCCTCGCCGTACAGCTGCCACAGCGCGGAGAGATCCAGCAGGCCCCGGACCCGCAGCACGTCCTGGGTGTCCATGTCCAGTTCCCGGACGAGCAGTTCCAGCATGTGGTCGGAGATGGAGGCGGCCACCTCCAGTCGTACCGGCGGGCCGAAGCGGCGGCGGGCCAGCTCCCGCTCCAGCGCCTGGAGCAGGTCCTCGTCCCGGTCCTCGTCGACCTCCACCTCGGCGTTGCGGGTGACCCGGAAGAGGTGGCACTCGACCACCTGCATGCCGGAGAAGAGCTGACCGAGGTGCACCGAGATGAGATCTTCCACCGGCAGCATGCGGACCCCGGGCCGGTCCCGGTCGACCCGGACGAACCGGGGCACGTTGTTCGGCACCTTCACCCGGGCGAACAGCTCCGGCCCGCCGTCCGGGTCGCGTACCGCGACGGCCAGGTTGAGCGATCGGCCCGAGATGTACGGGAACGGGTGGGCCGGGTCGACCGCCAGCGGGGTGAGCACCGGGAAGATCTTCTCCCGGAAGTAGGTACGCAGCCGTTCCCGCTCGGCATCGCCGAGGTCGGACCAGCGCAGCACCCGGATGTCCTCGGCGGCGAGCTTGGGCAGCAGGTCGTCGACGTAGCAGGCGGCCTGCCGGGCCACCAGCGCGGCGGCCTTCTCGGAGATCAGCGCCAGTTGGGTACGCAGGGGCAGCCCGTCACCGCCCCGCACGGGCAGGCCGGCGGAGAGCCGGCGCTTCAGCCCGGCCACCCGCACCATGTAGAACTCGTCCAGGTTGCTGGCGAAGATGGCCAGGAACTTGGCCCGTTCCAGCAGCGGGGTGTGCGGGTCCTCGGCCAGGGCGAGCACCCGGGCGTTGAAGTCGAGCCAGGACAGCTCCCGGTTGAGGAACCGGTCCTCGGGCAGCGGGTGGACGGACGGTGGCTCGTCGGCGGGCTGCGGCAGCCCCGGTTCCGAGACCGGGTCCAGCACCTCCTCCAGGCCGGCGGAGGCCGCCGCCGGGTCGTTGCCCGGGCCGTCGTCCGGGGTCGGGCGGGCGCTGCGGAACCGGCCGTCGGTCCCCCGGGGGCGACCTCCGTTGCGGCTGGTGGTGTCGTCGGTGGCGGCGGGGCTGGCGGGGTGTTCGCGAGGGGTGCTCACCCGCCCATAATCACCCGAACTCGGTTAACGCAAAATGAACTTGCGGCGGGTTGTCAGGACATCGTCGGCAGCGTCACGCGTACGACGTCGCCGGCGGCGTCGGTCTCCACCCGGACCCGCTGGCCGAGACGGAGCAGGCGCAGCCCGGAGGCGTCGAACGCCCGGGCCGGGAAGGGCAGCTCGGTGCCGTCGTCCAGCAGCAGCAGTCCGCTGCGGGTCGCCGCGTCGAAGGTCGCCACCGTGCCCTGCATGCCAGCACCGTACCGAACCCTCCGGCGGGCGCACACACCCGCGCCGTCAGGTGGCGAAGGACTCGGTGCGGCAGCCGGCGGTCAGCGCCGTGGTGCGCTGACCCAGTCCGAGGCGCGCCGCGGCGGCCAGGTCGTCGGCGGTGTCCACGTCGCGTCGCAGGCTCGGCCAGTCGCCGGTTAGTGGACGGGCGCCGCTGGCCGCGTGCGCGGCGGCCGAGCCGGGGCCGAAGCGCGGGTCCAGGGGTACGCCGGGCGGGGCGGCCAGCAGTACGGTGCCGGTGCCCGGGGCGTCGGCCACGAACCGGCGTACCCCGCGCGGTCCGGTGAGTGCCGCACGCAGCGCCGCGGCCAGCTCGGCCGGCCGCAGCGCCGGCAGGTCGGCGGTCAGCCCGGCCACCCAGCCGGCGGCGGCCGCCGCGCCGTGCCGGAACGCGGCGTTGAGCCCGGCGTCCGCGACGTCCGGCAGTACCCGGGCACCACCGGACCGGGCCTCGTCGGCGACCCGGGTGTCGTCGGTTACCACCAGCACCTCGGACACCACCGGGCAGGCCCGCACCGCCGCCAGGGTGTCGGCGGCCAACGCCAACGCCAGATCCTGGTGGGGTACGCCCGGCAGCCCGCCACGCAGCCGGGTCTTCGCGGCTGCCAGGCGCTTGACCGGCACCACCACGGTCCAGGGCTGTGTCACGCCTGCCATCCTGCCAGCCGGCCGGCGGTACCCTCACTGGCCGTACCCGGGGCGAGCAGGCATGATTTCCGCTGCGGACCTCACCGGGCTCCTCCGGTGGCGGGTCGGGGTGGGCATGAGGAGGCACGGGTGGGTCGGCGGAGGCTGGGATTCTGGCAATGGTTCGCCGTGGTGCTGGTCAAGCCGGTGATGACCGTCTGGACCCGGCGTACCTGGCGGGGCATGGAACACCTGGACCAGGACGGTCCCGTGATCATCGTGCCGAACCACATCTCGCACGCCGATCCGCTGGTTTCCGCGCACTTCGTCTACGACGCCGGGCGGTGGCCGCAGTTCCTCGGCAAGGCGAGCGTGTTCAAGGTGCCGGTGATCGGCTGGATCCTGCACCGGTGCCGGCAGATCCCCGTGGAGCGGGGCTCGGTCGACGCGGTGAAGTCGCTGGACGCTCTGGTCCGGGCGCTCGACGCGGGCGGTGCCGTGATCATCTACCCGGAGGGGACCACCAGCCGGGAGCCGGACCTGTGGCCGATGAAGGGCAAGACCGGCGCGGCCCGGCTGGCGTTGGCCACCGGCGCCCCGGTGGTGCCGCTGGCGATGTGGGGACCCGAGCGGATCTTCGATCCGCGCCGCGCCCGGATCAACCTGCGGCCCCGGATTCCCGTGACCGTGGTGGCCGGGCCGCCGATCGACCTGAGCCGCTGGGCCGGCGCCACCCCGAGCCGCCAGGTGCTGGAGGAGATGACCGACGTGATCATGTTGCGGCTGCGGGACATGCTCGCCGACATCCGGGGCGGGACACCACCGCCGCTGTGGCAGCGCACCACCCGCCCCCAGCCCGACCGCCAGCACCCGGAGGCGGCGGCGTGAGTGGGCAGGTGGCGGTGCTGGGGGCGGGGTCGTGGGGCACGGCGTTCGCGAAGATCCTCGCCGACGCCGGCCGGGAGGTGACGCTCTGGGCGCGGCGACAGTCGATCGCCGACGCGATCCGGACCGAGCGGTGCAACCCGGAGTACCTGCCCGGCGTGGTGTTGCCGGAGCGGGTCACCGCGACCGGCGACCCGGTCGAGGCGATCAAGGGTGCCGAGATGGTGGTGCTGGCGGTGCCGTCGCAGACCCTGCGCGGCAACCTCGCCGAGTGGGTGGAGCACCTGCACCCCGAGGCCACCCTGGTGTCGCTGATGAAGGGCATCGAACTCGGCACCACCAAGCGGATGAGCGAGGTGATCGTCGAGACCGCCGGGGTCGCGGCGGACCGGGTGGTGGTGGTCTCCGGCCCCAACCTGGCACCGGAGATCGCCGCGGAGCAACCCGCGGCCACCGTGGTGGCCTGCACCGATTCCGATCGGGCCACCCTGGTGCAGCGGTCGATCACCACGCCCTACTTCCGCCCCTACACCAACGACGACGTGATCGGCTGCGAGCTGGGCGGTGCCGTCAAGAACGTGATCGCGCTGGCGTACGGCATCGCCACCGCGATGGGTTTCGGCCACAACACCCGGGCGATGCTCGTCACCCGTGGGCTGGCCGAAACCGCCCGGCTCGGTGTCGCCCTCGGCGCGGATCCGCTCACCTTCGCCGGCCTGGCCGGGATGGGTGATCTGGTGGCTTCCTGCTCGTCGCCGTCGGCCCGCAACCGCACCTTCGGTGAGCACCTCGGCCGGGGCGCCACCCTGGAGGAGGCACGGGTGGCCACCCGGCAGACCGCCGAGGGGGTGAAGAGCGCGCTGGCGATCCGGGATCTGGCCCGCGCGCACGGGGTCGAGATGCCGATCACCGAGCAGGTCGAGCTGGTCTGCCACGAGGGGGTTGACCCGCGCCTGGCAGTCCAGGCCCTGATGAGCCGCACCACGAAGCCGGAGTGAGCAGCACCATGAGCGAGCGCGACGCCCCGCAGCCGCATGACCACCCGTCGACGGGGGACGGCACCCGGTGCG
The DNA here is from genome assembly GCF_036689795.1 of Micromonospora palythoicola. Lineage (NCBI taxonomy): Bacteria > Bacillati > Actinomycetota > Actinomycetes > Micromonosporales > Micromonosporaceae > Micromonospora > Micromonospora palythoicola. The sequence continues at coordinate 41,566 of NZ_JBAGKI010000018.1, forward strand.
TGCACGCCGGCCTGCCCGAGCCCACCCCGGGTGCGCCGTTCCTGCCCGGGCCGGTGTTCGCCGCGCCGTACCATCTCGACCCGTGGCAGGGACCGGCGACGGCCCCGAACGGGTACGGGCGTCCGGACAACCCGACCCGCCGGCTGCTGGAGGCCGCGGTGGGTGAGCTCGAGGGCGGCGACTGCCGGGTCTTCGCCAGCGGCCAGGCGGCGATAACCGGCCTGTTGCTGGCGGTGCTGCGGGCGGGTGACGTGGTGGTGCTGCCCGCCGACGGGTACTTCCCGGTGCGCGCGTTCGCCACCGACACCCTCGCCGGCAACGGCGTGCGGGTGCGGTTCGCACCGACCGCCGGCCCGTACCCGGACCTCGACGGGGTACGGCTGGTGCTGGTGGAGACGCCGGCGAACCCGGGACTCGACGTGGTGGACCTGCCGGCGCTCGCCGAGCGGGCGCACGCCGCAGGTGCCCTGCTGGCGGTGGACAACACCACCGCCACCCCGCTCGGGCAGCGGCCGTTGGACCTCGGCGCCGACGTGGTCGTGGCCTCCGGCACCAAGGCGTTGACCGGGCACTCCGACCTGTTGCTCGGCTACGTCGCCACCCGGTCGGCGGAGCTGCTGTCGACGGTCACCGCCTGGCGTACCGCGACCGGTGCCGTGCCGGGCGCGTTCGACGCCTGGCTGGCCCACCGGTCGCTGGCCACCCTCGACCTGCGCCTGGCCCGGCAGACGGCGAACGCGCAGGCGCTGGCCCGGCTGCTGGCCGAGCGCGCCGACGTCGCCGGGCTGCGCTGGCCCGGCCTGCCGCACGATCCGGCGCACGCGGTGGCGGTGCGCCAGCTGCGGCGGATGCCGGGCGTGCTCTCCTTCGATCTCGGCAGCGCCGACCGGGTCGCCCGCTTCCTCGACGCGGCCCGGCTGGTCGCCGCGGCGACCTCGTTCGGCGGCCTGCACACCACCGCGGACCGGCGGGCGCAGTGGGGCGACGACACGTCGCCCGGTTTCGTCCGGCTCTCCTGCGGGGTGGAGGACCCCGCCGACCTGGTCGCCGACGTCGCGGCCGCGCTGGACGCCGCGGCCTGATGGGAGCGCCGGTCTTCCCGGTCGGGTACGACGCCCTGGTCGCCCGGTTGCGGCAGGCCGGCTGTGTGTGGGCCGAGGAGGAGGCCCGGCTGCTGCTGGCCGTCGACGGCGGCCCGGAGACGCTCGCGGATCTGGTCGACCGGCGGGTCGCCGGCGAGCCGCTGGAGTACCTGCTGGGCTGGGCGGAGTTCTGCGGTGAGCGGATCGAGGTCGACCCGGGCGTCTTCGTGCCCCGGGCGCGTACCGCCCTGCTGGTGTCGACGGCGGTGGCGGTGACCGGGCCGGCGGCGACCGTGGTGGAGCTGTGCTGCGGTTCCGGCGCGATCAGCCGGGTGCTGGCGCGTCGACTCGCCGCGCCCCGGCTGCTGGCCGCGGTCGACGTGGATCCGGCGGCGGTGGCCTGTGCGCGGCGGAACCTCGCGGCTGTGGGGGTGCCGGTCCTCGCCGGGGATCTGTTCGATCCGCTGCCGGCGGCCTGGCGTGGCCGGCTCGATCTGGTGGTGGCGAACGCCCCGTACGTGCCGACGGTCGCGGTGGCTCTGCTACCCGCCGAGGCTCGCCGGTACGAGTCCGCCGCGGCACTCGACGGTGGGCCGGACGGGCTGGCCGTGCTGCGTCGGCTGGCCGCTGCCGCGCCGTACTGGCTCGCGCCCGGCGGGCATCTGGTGGTGGAGGTGGGCCGGACGCAGGTCGAGCGGTTCCGGGCGGTGCTGAGCGAGGCGGGCCTGGTGCCATCGGTGGTGCGTGACGACGTCGCCGACGCCACCGCGATGACGGGCCGATGCCCGGACGACGTGGCGGGCGGGCGGTACGAGAACTAGCCTCACGTCAGGCTGTGACGGTGGGAGGCGGAACTCGGGTGGACGGCGCGACGGTGGTGGTCGGGATCGACAACGGTGGCACGACCAACAACGCCACCGTGCTCACGCTCGACGGACGGTTCCTGGTCGATCGCCTGGTGGAGACGCCGAGCCGGGTGCAGGAGGGCCCGGAGGCGGCGGTGGCGGCGATGGCGGACGCCTTCGACGGCGTGCTGGCCCGCACCGGGGTGTCCCGCGACCAGGTCGGCGCGGTCGGTCTGGACACCCCCGGCCCGGCCAGTGCCAGCGGCGTCATCTCGTCGAAGGGGTCCACGAACTTCTCCCAGCCGGCCTGGCGCGGCTACGACGTCCGGGGTGCCCTCGAACGTCGGTTGGGGCTGCCGGTGATCTACCACAACGACGGCAACGCCGCCGCACTCTACGCCCATCATGTCCACTTCGGGACCGACGCGATGCGGCGGTCGTCGGTGTCGGCGATCGTCGGCACCGGACTGGGTGGCGGCCTGGTCGAGCACGGCCGGGTGATCTCCGGGGCGGCGGGGATGGCCGGCGAACTGGGGCACGTGCAGATTCCGCTGACCACCGTGTTGGCGCCGGGACAGCCGGTGCCGACCTGCGCCTGCGGTTTCGCCGGTGACGTCGAGAGCGTCGTGTCGTTGACCGCGATCGAGCACAACCTGCTGCCGTACTGGCTGACCCGCTTCCCGGGGCACGCGCTGGCCGGCGAGTCGCCGCAGCGGGCGGCGAAACTGGTACGCGGCTACGGCGAGCGGGGCGACGAGCTGGCCCGGGAGATCTTCGCCCAGCAGGCCAGGGCGCTCGGTGCCCTGTTCACCATCGCGGCGAACTTCACCGATCCGCACGCGTACTTCGTCGGCGGCGGGGTGGTGGAGACGGACCCGGCGTTCCGCGACTGGTTCCTGGCCGCCGTACGGGAGCACACGCTGCTCCGGGTGGAGCAGGCCGCCCTGGCCACCTTCGCCCTGGTGCCGGACCGCGACATGGCCGGTGCGCGGGGCGTGGCGTTGGCGGCGCTGGAGGCGATCCGGGCGTTGCCGTCGCCGCCGCCGCTGGTGGGCGACTGAGCGGGCGACGGCGGAGGGGCTGACCGGGCCGGCGGTGCCCTTACCGGCCCGGTCAGCGGCTCTGGGGTGCGGTTCCTCCGAGGTTCAGCGGGTCGGCGGCGCCTGGGTGAAGGCGCGCCACGCGGCCGGCGGGAAGCTCAGCAGCGGGCCGTGCGGGTCCTTGGAGTCGCGGACGGCGACGGTGCCGGGGACGACCGCCATCTCGACGCAGGCTCCCTCGTCACCGCTGTGGCTGCTCTTGCGCCATCCCGCCACGGTCACCGCCGCGCTGATCTCCGGTGTCATCGCCTTACCGTCCCTTCAGGAGTTCGAAGATTGCCTCGCGACTGTCCGTCGGGCTGAGTGCGACGGTGCGCAGGTGTTCCATGATCTTGGTGCAGGTACGCAGGTCGCCAGGACGGTCGAGGATCATCTGCCCGGCGACCGTCTCCACGGAGGCGATGATCGGATCCTCCGGGTCGGCGAATTCGAGGATGTGCAGGGAGCCCCGGGTGCCCCGGTGGTAGCCGGCGGCCAACGGGATCACCTGCACGGTGATGTTCGGCAGCTCGCTCATCTTGAGCAGGTGGCTCAGCTGGCCCTGCTGCGCGGAGTCGTCACCCACCGGGCGCAGCAGCGCGGCCTCGTCGATGATCGCGTCGAAGATCGGCGGGTCCTCCTCGAAGACCCGCTGCTGCCGGTCCAGTCGCATGCGTACCCGCTCCTCGACGTCGTTGTCGCTGAGGGTGTGCGGCCCGCCGCGCATCACGCCGCGGATGTAGTCGGCGGTCTGCAGCAGCCCCGGCACCACCGACGGCTCGAAGTTCGCGATGGCCACGGCCTCGGCCTCCAGCGCGATGAAGTCGATGGTGCGCCGGTCGAGCAGGTACGAGTAGGACACCCACCAACCCGGCTTGCGCGCGTCCTTGGCGAGCTGGACGGCGGCCGCGACCTCGTCCGCGCCGACCCCGTAGAGGGTGAGCAGGGCGCGCACGGTGGCCGGACTGACCAGGGTCTGCGCGTTCTCGTAGCGGGAGAGCGTGCTGCGGGTGCTGTTGATCTCGTCAGCCGCGGTCTCCAGGGTGAGGCCGGCGGCCTCGCGATGGTGACGCAGGGCGATGCCCAACCGGCGGGCACGAGCGGTCTTCGGAGCCATGGATAGATGGTCGCACATATTTGGGAAGCTGTACATGAGAGAACGCCGGTGAGAGTTGCATTCATGCCCATGAGGCTGTCAATCTGTTAGCGCGTCCTCACCGCCGGTTGTCGTGGCGACGGTGGTGGTGAGCGACCGGAGGGGATGGGGCGCGCGGCGGTCAGGTTTTCCCCCGTACCTGACCGTCGCGTGCCACGCCAGTTGGTCGGCCACCGGAAGGGAATCGACGTGCGGACTGGTCAGCGGTTTTTCGGCGAGCGCCGGGGCGGCCGGCGATGACACGTTTCCTGGTGGTGCTGACCGACGTGCGCCCGTACGAGGTGGACGGCCGCAACGAGCGGCTGGCCCCCGAGCGTCGCCGCCAGGTGGTCGGCGCGAGCAGCCGCGAGGCGGCCGACCGGATCGCCGGGGCCTTCATGGCGCTGGGCATGGTGCGGGCCGGCCGGCAGCGGGTCAAGGTGCTCGCCATCGGCCGCCGGCACGCCTACGGCGAGCGTGAGCTGGCCGGTTGACCGCGTCGGCGTGATTACGTTGCGTATATGACTTGTTGACCGTTTGCGCCCGCGCCGCGTTGCCGCAGGGTATCGGCTACCTTCACCCGCCACGCACAGTAAGGTCATCCGGGAGAGCGCCAGCAGTGCGTCCCGGAAAGGTGATCACAGTGACCACCCCAGGCAAGACCCGCGTGGCGATCGTCTTCGGCGGCCGCAGCCCGGAACACGGCATCTCGTGCGTCAGCGCCGGCAGTGTGCTCGCCGCGCTGGACCCGGACGAGTTCGAGGTGGTGCCGGTCGGTATCACCCGGGCCGGCCAGTGGGTACTCACCAGCGGCGACCCCGGTCAGTTGGCCATCAACGCCCGCCGGCTGCCGGAGATCACCGCGGCGTCCGGCACGGACATCGTGCTGCGTGCCGACCCCACCGGCGGTGGACTGCTGGTGCTCGACCCGACCGAGGGGCCCCGGGCGCTCGCCGACGTGGACGTGGTCTTCCCGGTCCTGCACGGTGCCTACGGGGAGGACGGCACCATCCAGGGCATGCTGGAGATGGCCGGCATCCCGTACGTCGGAGCGAAGGTCTTCGCCTCGGCCGCCGCGATGGACAAGGAGTTCACCAAAAAGCTCTGCGCCGCCGAGGGCATCCCGGTCGGCCCGTACGCGGTGCTGCGCAGCGGGACGACGCTCAGCGAGGCGGACAAGCGGCGGTTGGGCCTGCCGGTCTTCGTCAAGCCCTCCCGGGCCGGCTCCTCCTTCGGCATCACCAAGGTCAACGACTGGGACGACCTGGACGCGGCCCTCGCCACCGCCCGGGAGATCGACGGCAAGGTGCTGGTCGAGGGCGCCGTGGTCGGTCGGGAGATCGAGTGCGGCGTGCTGGAGGGCGAGGCCGGCGGCGCGCCGGAGGCGTCCGTGCTGGCCGAGGTGCGGGTGGTCGGCGACTACGACTTCTACGACTTCGAGGCCAAGTACATCGACGCCGAGACCGCCTGCGAGTACGACATCCCGGCCGACCTGCCGGAGCGGGTCACCCGGCAGGTACGCGACTACGCCGTGCGCGCGTTCACCGCGCTGGACTGCGCCGGCCTGGCCCGGGTCGACTTCTTCGTCACGCCCGACCTCGACGTCTACCTCAACGAGATCAACACGATGCCCGGTTTCACGCCGACGTCGATGTTCCCCCGGATGTGGGCGGCCGCCGGCCTGGAGTACCCGAAGCTGGTCGACCGGCTCATCCGGACGGCGCTGACCCGGGGGCCCGGGCAGTACTGAGCCCCGCCGCGGCGGTTGACGCGCAGCCCCGGTACCGGGCGGGCCGGCCCGGAGGCGTCAGGAGGTGCAGCCGGACGGTGCCGTGTCGGAGGACCGGATCGACTCGACGATGGTGGCGGAGACCGGGGAGGCCCACTGCAACGCCTCGCCGTAGAAGTTCGGCACCCGCAGGGTCACCGCCGTCTCCCGGTCGACCGTGGTCAACTCCGTCGCGTCCGGCCCCTCCACCGCGTACCAGCAGACCGAGTTGACCAGGTAGAGGTGGTCGTCGGGGCGCACCTGCGGCGCGGCACCACCACAGGCCACCGTGAGCGCCGGGTCGCCGTACGCGGCGTTCTGCTCGGGACCGGCACTCACCGGTCGTTGCGGGAGGTCGCGGATCGAGTCGGGCAGTTGCGACAACAGGGCACGACAGACGACGGTCGGGCGCTCGCCGAGCGGGGGAGCGGCCATCTCGACCGGCGCGGTGGAGACCGGGCCGGGGGTGCTCGCCGACGGCTGCGGCGCGGCGGCCGGCTCCTCCGGCGCGAGACTGTTCAGCGCGAGCGCGCCCACCAGCAGGGTCACCGGCAGCGCCACCGCGGTGGCGATCAGCGCCGCGCTGCGGTTGGTCCGGTCGGGTGCCTTCGCGTCCGGCCGGTCGGCCTGGGCGACAGGGGAGTTCGAGTGCTCGTCCACTTACAGGCGCACCACCGAACACGTGAGCGTGCGGGTGATGCCGGGCACCATCTGCACCTTGCTGACGATGAGCTTGCCGAGCTCGTCGACGGTGTTCGCCTCGGTGAGCACGACCACGTCGTACGGCCCGGTGACCGCGTCGACGCGGACCACGCCGGCGAGGTCCGCGATGAGACCGGCCACGTCACGTGCCCGGCCGACCTCTGTCTGGATGAGGATGTACGCCTGTACCACGCTCGACCTCCCTCCGTCGCCGCCGGCAAGGCGGCCCGAAGGGAGAAAGTACCTTACGGACCAGGGCGGATCCCGATCGGTGGCCAAGGAGAAGCAGTGAGCGAGCGCAGCGAGCGAGCCATCAGGCTCAGGGCGGTGGTGCCTCACGGCGGCGCGCAGCGGAGCGGAGTGCCGTCGTGAGCGAGCGCAGCGAGCGAGCCATCAGGCTCAGGGCGGTGGTGCCTCACGGCGGCGCGCAGCGGAGCGGAGTGCCGTCGTGAGCGAGCGCAGCGAGCGCACGGGGGTGTCGTGGTGAGCGTCGCGGGTGTCGGCGAGTTCGGGCTGATCGACCGGGTGACCGCCCGGTTGTCGTACGGCGCGACGGTGCTGCTCGGCCCGGGGGACGACGCGGCGGTGGTCGCCGCGCCGGACGCCCGGGTGGTCGCCACCACCGACGTGCTGGTCGAGGGACGGCACTTCCGCCGGGACTGGGCCGGTGCCCACGACGTCGGCCGGCGGGCGGCGGCGGCGAACCTCGCCGACGTGGCGGCCATGGGGGCCGAGCCGACGGCCCTGCTGGTGGCGCTCTGCGTGCCCGCCGACGTGGAGACCGGCTGGATGGAGCAGCTCGCCGACGGTCTCGGCGCCGAGGCGGCCGGGGTCGGGGCCAGCGTGGTGGGCGGGGACATGTCGGCCAGCCCCACGCTCACCATCGCGGTCACCGCGCTCGGTGACCTGGGCGGCCGGTCACCGGTCACCCGGGCCGGTGCCCGGCCCGGTGACCTGCTCGCCCTGGCCGGTCGCACCGGCTACGCGGCGGCCGGGTTCACCGTGCTCTCCCGTGGTTTCCGCACGCCCCGGCTGCTGGTCGAGGCGTACCGGCGGCCGGAGGTGCCCTACCGGGCCGGACCGCAGGCAGCCCGGCTCGGCGCCACCGCCATGATCGACGTTTCGGACGGGCTGCTCGCCGACCTGGGGCACGTGGCGAAGGCCAGCGGGGTGGCCGTCGACATCACCCGGGACGCCTTCGAGGTGCCGCCGCAGATGCGCGACGCGGCGCAGGCGCTCGGCGTCGACCCGTACGCCTGGCTGCTGACCGGTGGCGACGACCACGCGCTGGCGGCGACCTTCCCCCCGGCGACGGCCCTGCCGGCGGGCTGGCGGGCGATCGGTCGGGTCACCGAGGGTGCCGGGGTGACCGTGGACGGCCGACCGTTCGACGGCCCACCCGGATGGGACCATTTTCGCTGACCACCGGCCACCCGGCGGGGTGCCGCCGGTCGCGTCGTACCCTGCACGGGTGCCCGAAATCGAGATCCACACGGTGCCGTTCGACTCTCCGGTGGCCCAGCGGCTGATCACTGCGACCCTGGCCGACCTGGGCGCCCGTTACGGCGGCAGCGGCGACGAGACTCCGGTCGAGGCGAGCGAGTTCGTGCCGCCGGCCGGGGCGTTCCTGGTCGCCTGGATCGACGGGCAGCCCGTGGGCTGCGGCGGCTGGCGCAGCCACGGCGACCAGGCCGCCGAGCTGAAGCGGATGTACACCGCGCCGCAGGCACGGGGGCGGGGGGTGGCCCGCACGGTGCTGGCGGCCATCGAACGCTCGGCCCGGGAGCACGGCCGCCGACGGATCATCCTGGAGTGCGGTGACCGCCAGCCCGAGGCGATCGCGTTGTACAAGGCGGCCGGCTACGAGCGGATCCCCAACTTCGGCTTCTACGCCGACGAGCCCGGCTGCCTGTCGTTCGGCCGCACGCTCTGAGCCCCCGGCTCATGCGGACACGACGACACCGGCGGGCCCGTCGGGGCCCGCCGGTGTGACGGTCGTGATGTCCCGGTGTTACCGCGTCAGGCGCGGGCGACCTTGCCGGCCTTGATGCAGGACGTGCAGACCTTCAGCTTCTTGGTCGTGCCGCCACCGGCCGGGGTGCGCACCGACTGGATGTTCGGGTTCCAGCGGCGGTTGGTCCGCCGGTGCGAGTGGGACACGTTGTGGCCGAAGCCCGGCCCCTTGCCACAGACGTCGCACACGCTAGCCACGGGATACTCCTGGGATTGAAACGTTCATGAAGTCGGCACCAGGCGCAGCCCGGGCAACCTGGCCAGGGTACCCGATGGGGGAACCGCCCGCCCAACCGGGCTCGGCCGCCGAGACGGCTCGGCATCCGACGCGGGCAGCACCGTGCCGGGAAACCCGACCGGGGCGCACCCACCCGGTGCCGGGCGAGTGTCAGCGTACGCCAGTAGGCTGCCACCGTGCTGGACACCCTCGACGCCGCCGCCGTGCGCCGCTGGTGCGCCAGCGGCCTGGCCGCGCTCAAGCGGCACCAGGGTGAGATCGACGAGCTGAACGTCTACCCGGTGCCCGACGGTGACACCGGCACCAACCTGGTGCTCACCCTCACCTCCGCACACCAGGCGCTCGCGATGGATCTCGACACCCACGCCGACGGCGTCGCGACCGCGCACGGGCACGCGTTGCGCCTGATGGCCCGGGGCGCCCTGCTCGGCGCGCGGGGCAACTCGGGGGTGATCCTGTCGCAGATCCTGCGCGGCCTCGCCGACGCGCTGGCCGCCACCCCCCAGGTGCGGGGCCGGGAGCTGGCGGCGGCGCTGCGCGAGGCGACCGACGCGGCGTACGCGGCGGTGGCCCGCCCGGTCGAGGGCACCCTGCTCTCGGTGGTCTCGGCCGCGGCCGACGCGGCCGAGCGGGCCGGCAGCGACGAGCTGCGCCTGGTGGCCCGGGCGGCGGCCGACGCCGCGGCCGGCGCGCTGGCCCGTACCCCCGAGCAGTTGCCGGCGCTGGCCCGGGCCGGGGTGGTCGACGCCGGTGGGCAGGGGCTGTGCCTGCTGCTCGACGCCCTGGTCGAGGTGGTGGCGGGGGACAGCCCGGTGCGGCCGGCGGCCAGCTTCTCGTCGGTGCGACCGCCGGTCACCGTCGCCCGGGAGACCGGCTCGACCGAGTACGCCTACGAGGTGCAGTTCCTGCTCGACGCCGAGCCCGCCGCGGTGCGGCGGATGCGGGCCACCCTCGCCGACCTCGGTGATTCCCTGGTGGTCGTCGGTGACCACGGCACCTGGCAGGTCCACGTGCACGTCAACGACGTCGGCGCGGCGATCGAGGCGGGCGTGGTCGCCGGCCGCCCGCACCAGATCGCGGTGACCCGCTTCGCCGACCAACCGGAGCCCGTGCCGCCCCGGTCGTCCGACGGGCGGGCCGCCGTGGTGGTGGCCGCGGGTGCCGGGATCGCCGAGTTGCTCGCCGCCGAGGGAGCGGTGGTGGTGCCCGGCGATCCGTCGACCGGCGAACTGCTCGACGCGGTACGCGCCACCGGCGCGGCCCACGTGGTGGTGCTGCCCAACGACCCGGCCGCGCAGGCGGTGGCGAACGAGGTCGTCGCGGAGGCGCACCGGCTGGGGGTGGAGGTGGCCGTGGTGCCGACCCGCTCACCGGTGCAGGCGCTGGCGGCGCTGGCCGTGCGGGACCCGGGGCGTCGCTTCGCCGACGACGTGATCGCGATGGCCGAGGCGGCCGGCGCCTGCCGGTACGCCGAGGTGTGCCGGGCCGGCCGGGACGCGCTCACCGTCGCCGGACCGTGCCGCGCCGGTGACGTGCTCGCCCTGGTCGAGGGGGAGGTGAACCTGATCGGCGCCGACCTGGTGGACACCTGCGTCGCCCTTGTCGACCGGATGCTCGGCGGTGGCGGCGAGCTGGTCACCCTGCTCGTCGGCGCCGACGCCCCCGACGGGCTGGTCGACGCGGTACGCACGCACATCACGGCGCGCTGGCCCTTCGTCGAGGTGCAGGCGTACCCGGGTGGGCAACCACATCATCCGTTGCTGGTCGGTGTCGAATGACCGTCGAGCCGTCCGATCTGGACACCCCGCTGAAGAAGCTGGTGGGTGAGAAGACCGCCAAGGCGCTGGCCGGCCACCTCGACCTGCACACCGCGGGTGACCTGATCTACCACTTTCCCCGCCGCTACGACGAGCGTGGCGAGCACACCGACATCCGCGCGTTGGACGTCGGCGAGCAGGTCACCGTGCTGGCCCAGGTGCAGCGCACCGCCGTACGACCGATGCGGCAGCGGCGGGGCAACCTGCTGGAGGTCACCGTCGGCGACGGCTCCGGTGGCAGCCTCACCCTCACCTTCTTCGGCAACCAGGCGTGGCGCGAACGGGAACTGCGGCCGGGCCGGTGGGGGCTGTTCGCCGGGAAGGTCACCGAGTTCCGGGGTCGGCGGCAGCTCAACGGGCCGGAGTACGTCCTGCTCGGGGAGCAGACCGACAGCGAGGTGGCGGCCAGCGAGCAGATCGAGGAGTTCGCCGGGGCGCTCATTCCGGTCTATCCGGCCGCCGCGGCGGTGCCCACCTGGGTCATCGCCCGCTGCGTCCGGGTGGTGTTGGACACGGTGGCCCCGCCGGATGATCCGCTGCCGGCGACGGTGCGGGCCAGTCGGAACCTGGTCGGCCTGGGCACCGCGCTACGGGAGATCCACCGGCCGTCCAGCCGGGAGGAGCTGTACCGGGCCCGTCGGCGGCTGAAGTGGGACGAGGCGTTCGCCGTGCAGGTGACCCTGGTCCGCCGCAAGCGGGACGCCGCCGCGTCGCCCGCGCGCCCCCGACCGGGGCGACCGGGTGGTCTGCTCGACGCCTTCGACGCCCGGTTGCCGTACGAGCTGACCGCCGGGCAGCGTGACGTGGGCGTCGAGATCGCCGCCGATCTCGCGACCGGTCACCCGATGCACCGGCTGTTGCAGGGCGAGGTCGGCTCCGGCAAGACCGTGGTGGCGCTGCGGGCGATGCTCCAGGTGGTCGACGCGGGCGGGCAGGCCGCGTTGCTGGCCCCCACCGAGGTGCTCGCCGCCCAACACCACCGGGGCATGCTCGACCTGCTCGGCCCGCTCGCCCGGGCCGGTGAGCTGGGCGCCGCCGAGCACGCCACCCGGGTGGAACTGGTCACCGGCTCGCTGGGCGCGGCGGCGCGGCGTCGGGCGTTGGCCGAGGTCGCCAGCGGCGCGGCCGGCATCGTGCTCGGCACCCACGCCCTGCTCTACGAGGGGGTCGACTTCGCCGACCTGGGTCTGGTCGTGGTCGACGAACAGCACCGGTTCGGCGTCGAGCAGCGCGACGCGTTGCGGGCCAAGGCGGAGCAGCCGCCGCACGTACTGGTGATGACCGCCACTCCGATCCCTCGTACGGTGGCCATGACGGTCTACGGCGACCTGGAGATCTCCACCCTGTCCCAGTTGCCGCGCGGTCGCTCGCCGATCGCCTCGCACGTCGTGCCGGCCGCGGAGAAGCCGGCCTTCCTCGACCGTGCCTGGCGGCGGCTGCGGGAGGAGGTCACCGCCGGCCATCAGGCGTACGTGGTCTGTCCTCGGATCGGGGATTCGACGTCGGGGGCCGAGGAGGAACCGCCGGCGGTCGACGACTCGGAGCGGCGGCCACCGCTCGCGGTGACCGACGTCGCGCCGTTGCTGGCCGACGGGCCGCTGCACGGGCTACGGATCGGTGTCCTGCACGGCCGGCTGCCGGCCGACGAGAAGGACGCGGTGATGCGCTCCTTCGCCGCCGGAGAGCTGGACGTGCTGGTGGCCACCACGGTGGTCGAGGTGGGGGTGGACGTACCCAACGCGACGATGATGGTGGTGCTGGACGCCGACCGGTTCGGCGTCTCGCAGCTGCACCAGTTGCGTGGCCGGGTGGGCCGGAGCAGCGCTGCCGGGCTCTGCCTGCTGGTGACCGAGGCGCCCGACGGCAGCGGGGCGCGGGAGCGGCTGGACGCGGTCGCCTCCACCACTGACGGTTTCAAGCTCGCCGAGCTGGACCTGGAACAGCGGCGGGAGGGTGACGTGCTGGGTGCCACCCAGTCCGGTCGTCGTTCCCACCTGCGCCTGCTGTCGTTGCTGCGCGACGCGGACCTGATCAGAGACGCGCGGGCGGAGGCGATCGCCCTGGTCGAGGAGGATCCGGAACTGGCCCGGCATCCGGCGCTCGCCGCCTCGGTTGCCGCGCTCGTCGACGAGGACCGCGCAGAGTACCTCGAAAAGGGCTGACCGTCCGTTGGTGGTCGACGCCACGGTCGTGCGCCGGTCGGCAGCGCCCGCCGGCTTCGACAGGTCGGCCCGTCGGCGGACCTGCGCTGAAACGTGAACCGCCCCGGTGCCGATATGGGCACCGGGGCGGTTCAGATCAATTCAGTTGGCCGGCTCGGCTCAGGCGGTGAAGTGGATCCGCCGCCGCCGCGCCATCACGAACAGGACCGCGCCCAGCGCCAGCAGGGCGATCGCGCCCGCGGCGATGCCGCCGGCCGCGGCACCGGTCACCGGCAGGCCCGGCGGCTCCTCGCCGCCGCCACCGCCACCGCAGCCCTCGGGCGCGTAGACGACCTCAAGCTCCAGGCCCAGCTCCGGCAGGACGACCAGCGCCACCTCCTCGTCACCGGCCGGGAAGGTGACCTTCTCCGACGAGCCCGGCGCGACGGTACGGGTCTCGGTCTTGTCGCCGTAGGTGAACTCCACCTTGACCGGCATGCCACCCTCCGGGTTCGACGCGGTCAGCCCGAAGGTCTCGCAGTCCGCGTCGGTGGTCACCGTCGGCAGCGGGCAGTCCTCGGGACGCTCCCAGGAGTACGTGCCGTTCTCGATGACCTCGCCGTCGACCAGCACCTCGATCTTGCCGGCGTTCTCGGCGGGCACCACGGTCTCGTTGTCGGCCTTGCCCGGCTCGACCGTGACGGTCTTGGACCAGCCGTTCTCGCCCCGGACCTCGAACTCCACCGGGTACTTGGAGATCGAACCGTCGTTGCTCAGCGAGACGGTGACGCTGCCGTCGCAGGCGGAGGCGAAGGTGGACGCCGGGGTGGTGCAGTTCTTGCTGCCGCCGTTGTACCAGCCCTGCGGGCCCGACGAGCGGTTGCCGGGCGCACCCTTGTCGCCCAGCTTCTTCGAGCCGTAGCGCTTGCCGTTCTCAACCAGCGGGTCGATGACCTCGTCGACGCCGCCCCAGATCAGGTCGACCTGGGTGTGGCAGTCCGGGACACCGACGTTCAGCTCGATCTCGTTCTGGCCGGCGCCGAGGAAGTCGCTGTCCGGCTCGCCGTAGACGTACTGCGGGGTGGCGAACTGCGGGCGCGGGGCGAAGTACGACACCAGCGTGAAGTACTGCTTCTCCTCGCCGCACAGCGGCAGGTCACCCTCCAGCTTGACCGTCGCCGTGCCCTTCGGGCCGTCGAAGGTGTGGCTGTACTTCGCCTCGCTGGCGTCGACGCACTTCGGCGCCGGCGTGCACGCACCGTCGGCGGCGAGGTTGATGGTGCCCTCGTTGGTCTTCTCCCGCCGGTTGTCCCAGCGGCCCTCGACGATGAGCTTGGCGCTCTCGGTGGTGCCCGGAACACGCTGTACGGCCTGAACCGAGCCGCCCCGGGGGATCGCCACACCCTGCAGGTCGACGGGCTCGGCACCCGGCACGAGGACCTGGACCGGAGTCGACGGCTCGGCGGTCACCTTCTTGACCGTGGCGGCAGTCCTGCGCTCGCTGTTGGCCACCGTCCACGTGATCACCCGCTCACCACTGAGCTGGTCGCAGACGACGGTGGCGGTGATGGTGGTGTGGTGTGCGGCGGCGGGGGTGGCCACCGCCGCCGCTCCGGTCAGGCCGATGAGGGCGGCTGCCAGGACAGCCAGCGGCCGCCGGAGCGACAGCTTGGGTCGGATCACGCGTACTCCCGGGGTGAAGAAGCGTCAGGGTCGGCGCGGGCGGGACGGACGGCGCTGGCGGCACGTGCCGCGCCTGAGAGGGTGCCTCCCGTGCCGATGACCGGCGGCCATGACGCCGGCACCGGGCAGACCCTAGCGAGATCGTGAGAAACGAAACAGCCCTCAGGGAAGCTTAAGTGAGATGTTATGAATGTGAGATCATTGATCCACCCACGGTGATCAAACGGGGGCCGCCCGCTCCGATTCCCGGTCTCGCGTAGCGTCAGCAAGGTGAGCAGGAGCGAGCGATGACCCGCATCGTCGCCGGCAGCCTCGGCGGTCGGCGGATCACCGCCCCGCCCGGTGCCGGCACCCGACCCACCTCCGACCGGGTACGTGAGGCGTTGTTCAGCGCGGTCGAGGCCGAGTTGGACCTCGACGGTGCCCGCTTCGCCGACCTCTACGCCGGCTCGGGCGCGGTCGGCCTGGAGGCGCTGTCGCGGGGCGCGGAGCACGTGCTGCTTGTCGAGTCCGACCCACGCGCCGCCCGGGTGATCCGGGAGAACCTGACGGCGCTGCGGGTCGGGGCCTCGGCCCGGCTGGTCGCCGGCAAGGTCGCCACCGTTCTGGCCACCGGCGTGGCGGGTGAGCCGTACGACGTCGTCTTCGCCGATCCGCCGTACGCACTGCCGGACGACGGCGTCCGCGCGATGCTCGCCGCTCTGGTGGACGGGGGCTGGCTGGCGCCGGAGGCATTGGTGGTGGTGGAGCGGTCCAGCCGTGGCGGACCGGTCGAGTGGGTGGAAGGCATCACTGGCCAGCGCAGTCGCCGGTACGGCGAGACCACCCTTTGGTACGGTCGCCGATCATGAGACGTGCGGTGTGTCCCGGATCGTTCGACCCGGTCACCAACGGTCACCTCGACATCATCGGCCGGGCCAGCCGGCTGTTCGACGAGGTGATCGTCGGCGTACTGGTCAACCAGTCGAAGAGCGGCCTGTTCACCGTCGAGGAGCGGATCGAGATGCTCCGTGAGGTGACCGCCTCCTACGGCAACGTGCGGGTGGCGTCCTTCCGGGGCCTGCTCGTGGACTTCTGCCGGGCGCAGCGGGCAACCGTGCTGATCAAGGGACTGCGGGCGGTCAGCGACTTCGACTACGAGTTGCAGATGGCCCAGATGAACATCGGTCTCGCCGGTGTCGAGACGCTGTTCATGCCCACCAACCCGCTCTACTCCTTCCTCTCGTCAAGCCTGGTGAAGGACGTGGCCAAGTGGGGCGGCGACGTCACGCCCCACGTACCCGACGTGGTCCGCGACGCCCTCAAGGCCCGCCTGGCCCCCCCACCCCCCTGACACCCCCACCCGTCCCACCCCGCGATCTTGCACTTGTGGTCGCCCTTCTGTCGCTTTCGACGTGGTTTGCGGGGACAGGAAGTGCAAGATCGCGGGGTGGGTGGGGTGGGGTGGGACGACACGCCCGGGGAGGGGGCGGTGCGGGGGTGGTGGGGGACGACATCATTGGGTGAAGCGGGAAACCGGCCACAGCCCGCATGATGTAGGTCGGCCCGACGAATGACAGGAGTGAGGTACCGGTGGACCCGCTCGACCGCATCGACGAACTGATCAGCATCGTGGAGCAGGCGCGCTCCGTGCCGATGTCGCGCAACAACTGCATGGTCGACCGGAGTGAGATGATCGGTGCCCTCGACGAACTGCGCGAAGGACTTCCGGCCGACCTGCGCCGCGCCGCCGCCCTGCTGGAGGAGCGGGACAAGATCATGGAGGCCGGCAAGCGGGAGGCCGACCGCATCGTCAGCGAGGGTGAGGCGGAACACGCCCGCCTGGTCTCGGTGAACGAGATCACCGTCTCCGCCGAGCACGAGGGTGCCCGGATCATCGCCGAGGCGCGGGCGGAGGCGCAGCGGCTGCGCGAGGAGGTCGACGACTACGTCGACACCGCGCTGGCCAACTTCGAACAGTTCCTCACCCGGGCGCTGGCCTCGATAGAGCGCGGCCGGGACAAGATGCACGCGCTGCGGGAGATCGGCACCTTCGCCGGAGACGAGGCGGAGCGGCCGCTGCCCTTCTGACCTCGCACCGCCGCCGCCGAACGGATCGTCCGCCGCCGACCGGACCAATCCGCCGCCGCCGGGACCGACCGCCGCTCCGGCTGGTCACCCCGGTTCGACGCTGGGGCGTCCGTCCAGGTAACCTCGTTTGTCGGCCTCTCACCGGCCGGAGTCTGACTATGCCCAAGAACTCACCCACTTCACTCGACCCCAGGTCGCCGCTGGTCCTCGACACGAGGGAGCTGCCACGCCGACCTGGTGCTCTGCGTACCGTCGAACGGGTGGTCCCGGCACCGTCGGACCTCGGTGTGGAGTTGATCGGCGTGCCGGAGGGCGCGGGCCTCGACCTCGATCTGCGGATGGAGTCGGTGTCCGAGGGGGTGCTCGTCTCGGGGACCGTCAGCGGTCCGATCCGGGGCGAGTGCGGCCGCTGCCTGCGCGAGATCAACGACTCGGTGACGGTGACGATCCAGGAGCTGTACGCGTACGAGAACAGCACCACGGACGTCACCACCGAGGAAGACGAGGTCGGTCGAATGCAGGGCGACCTGATCGACCTGGAACCGGCGTTGCGGGACGCGGTGGTGCTCGCGCTGCCGAACAACCCGCTCTGCCGTCAGGACTGCCCAGGTCTGTGCCCCGAATGCGGGGTGCACCGGGACGATCTGCCGGCCGATCACAGCCACCAGCAGATCGACCCGCGTTGGGCGGGCCTGTCGCAACTGACCCGTACAGAGGAGTAAGAACCGTGGCCGTCCCCAAGCGCAAGATGTCGCGCAGCAACACCCGGTCCCGCCGGGCGAACTGGAAGGCCGCGGCGGTCGCGACCGTCGCCTGCCCGCAGTGCAAGTCCGCGAAGCTGCCGCACGCCGCCTGCTCGGTCTGCGGCACCTACAACGGCCGCCAGGTCCTTGAGGTCTGACCCGGACGGCGCGTGACGTCTCCGACCACAGGTCGGGTGACGCACACCCCCCGGCGGTCGTCCGCAACTCCGGCCGACGCCGGCCGGCCCAGGCCGGTCGGCGTCGAGACGGAGCCGGGCGTCGCACGGATCGCCGTTGACCTCCTCGGCGGGGACGACGCTCCCGCCGTCGTGGTGGACGGCGCTCTGCGGGCGGTGTGCGACGACCCGGACCTGCACCTGCTTCTCGTCGGACCGACCCGGGTCGCCGGCGCGTTGATCGACGCCCTGGATCCGGCGCAACGGGACCGGATCACGGTCCGACCGACCCACTCCGTCGTCGACATGGCCGACGACCCCAGCGCGGCGCGTGCCGACACCACCGTCCGGGCGGCCGTGGCGGCCGTGCGGGCCGGTTACGCCGACGCGTTGGTCTCCGCGGGGTCCACCGGTGCGACCGTCACCGCCGCCGCCCTCGTCCTCGGTCGCTGGCCCGATGTCCGGCGCCCGGCCCTCGCCGCCGCGCTGCCCGCCGTCTCCGGCACCGTCGTCCTGCTCGACGTGGGTGGCTCGTTGGAGCCGAGCCCGGCGACCCTCGCCCGCAACGCCGCCCTCGGCGCCGCCTACGCCGCGGTCGCCCACGGCATCACCGCGCCCCGGGTGGGGCTGCTCTCCGTGGGCACCGAGGCCGGCAAGGGTGACCGGGCTCGCCGGCTCACCGACCCCGTGCTCGGCGCGGCGGCGCTGCCCGGTGACGCCCGCTACGTCGGGCTCGTCGAGGGCTACGACGTCTGCCTCGGCACCAGCGCCGACGTGGTGGTCACCGACGGCTTCACCGGTAACGTGCTGCTCAAAGCCATCGAAGGCGCGTACGCCATGGCCGGCGGGAACCCGCCCGGTGGCGGTGCGCCCCGGGCCGCCGCGCTGCTCGGCGTGGCCGGCACCGTCGTCGTCTGCCACGGCGCCGCCCGCGCCGACGACATCGCCTCCGGCATCGCCCTGGCCGCCCACCTCTGGCGGCGCGACGCCACCGAGCGGGTCGCCGCGCTGCTCGGCGGGGACCGCACCGATCGCACGACCGACACCGAGGTACGCACATCATGAGCAACGACAAGCGCCGGCGACCCGAGATCGGCCACCTGGAGGCCGCCTTCGGCGTCTCGCTGGACCCGGAGCTGCTGGAACGCGCGCTGACCCACCGTTCGTACGCGTACGAGAACGGCGGCCTGCCCACCAACGAGCGGCTGGAGTTCCTCGGCGACTCGGTGCTGGGTGTGGTGATCACGACCGCGCTCTTCCAGAACCATCCCGACCTGCCGGAGGGCCAGCTGGCGAAGCTGCGTGCCAGCGTGGTCAACATGCGTGCGCTCGCCGACGTGGCGCGTGGCCTGGGCCCGGACGGGCTCGGCCCCTACCTGCTGCTCGGCAAGGGCGAGGAGACCACCGGCGGTCGGGACAAGGCCAGCATCCTCGCCGACACCCTCGAAGCGCTGCTCGGCGCGATCTACCTCCAGTACGGCCTGGACACCGCCGCCATCGTCATCCACCGGTTGTTCGACCCGCTGATGGTCGAGTCCGCCGGCCGGGGCGCCGCGCTGGACTGGAAGACGAGCCTGCAGGAACTGACGGCCGCGCTCGGCCTCGGCGTTCCGGAGTACCGGATCGAGGGCACCGGGCCGGACCACCTGAAGACCTTCACCGCGTGGGTGGTGGTGGCCGGCAACCGGTACGGCGGTGCCGACGGGCGGAGCAAGAAGGAAGCCGAGCAGCGGGCGGCGGAGTCGGCGTGGCGGACCCTCACCGACGAGGCGGAGCAGACCGCCGAGGGCCAGGCCGGGACGACCGCCGACGGCACGGTCGACGGGCAGGTCAACGGGACGGTCGACGGCCAGCGGAGCCTGGTTGACGAGGTCGAGGCCCAGGCGCACCATGCCTGAGCTGCCGGAGGTGGAGACCGTCCGGCAGGGCCTGTCCCGCTGGATCACCGGCCGCCGGATCCACTCGGTGGAGGTACGCCATCCCCGGGCGGTCCGTCGCCACGTGCCCGGCGGCGCACACTTCGCCGACGTGCTGGCCGGCCGAGAGGTACTCGACGTCCGTCGACGCGGGAAGTATCTCTGGCTGCCGCTGGACAGCGGGGACGCCGTCGTCGGGCATCTCGGGATGTCCGGGCAACTGCTGCTGCAACCGGCGGACGCGCCCGACGAGACGCACCTGCGGGTCCGGTTCCGTTTCGACGACGGCGGCCCCGAGCTGCGCTTCGTCGACCAGCGTACGTTCGGCGGGCTGTCGGTGAGCGAGGGCGGCGGCACGTTGCCGGCGGAGATCGCCCACATCGCCCGCGATCCGCTTGATCCGGAGTTCTCCGACGCGGAGTTCGTGGCCGCGCTGCGCCGGAGGCGCACCGAGGTCAAGCGGGCGCTGCTCGATCAGAGCCTGATCTCCGGCGTGGGCAACATCTACGCCGACGAGGCGCTGTGGCGGGCCGGGCTGCACGGCACCCGGTCCACCGACGCGCTCACCGGCCCGGCCGCCCACCGGCTGCTCGCGCACGTGCGGGACGTCCTCGGTGAGGCGATCACCGCGGGGGGCACCAGCTTCGACGCCCTCTACGTGAACGTCAACGGCGAGAGCGGCTACTTCGACCGGTCGTTGAACGCGTACGGGCGGGAGGGGCAGCCCTGCCGTCGCTGCGGCGCACCGATCCGCCGCGAGGCCTTCATGAACCGCTCGTCCTACAGCTGCCCCCGCTGCCAACCCCGCCCCCGCTCGCGCCCCTGACCCCGCCCACTGTCGGGCGGCAGGGGCACTGTCAGGGAGCTGGGCAGGGCAGGCGCCACGCGTCCAGGACGCGGTTCTTACGGATCGAGGCGAAGCCGTAGCCGACGCTTGTGACACAGAAGTCGGTGGTGGCACCGGTGTACTCGACGTGGAACACCGGCTTGCCGGCATCGGCGAAGGGCAGCAACTTGTCGCACCGGTCCAGCCGTACGCACTCCTCGTTGACGCCGAAGTCGAAGTCCGGTGCCAGCGCGGCGACCTGCGGCAGGTTGTTGAGCAGCCCGGGGGAGAGATCGAGCGAGCGGGCCAGCGCGGCGAGCTTGCGGTTGAACGTCAACTGGTCGTCGAACTCCAGCGCGAAGCCGGAGCGCTTGTCGTAGCCGTCGGCGTCGGCGAACACCACGGCCCCGAAACCCTTGCCACGACAGAGCCGGAACCGGTCGGCCAGCACCGGCCGCAGGACGTCCCACCGGCGTACGTCGAGCCAGACCCGCCCGGTCCGGGCCGTCGTCGCGCCGCGGACGCGGGCCGGGTAGCGGCTGGCATCGGGGTCGGTCGGGTGCACCGAACCGACGTGCACCTGGCAGACCAGCCGACGGTCCCGGGACCGTAGCTCGCTGGTCTGCGCGGCGGTGGTGTCGACCGGGTCGAGGACGAACACGTCCGCCTCGACGGCCGGATCGAGCACCCCGTCCAGCTGCCACTGCCACTGCCAGTGCCGCGTCGAGGTGGTCGGCCAACTGGTCGGTGCTCCGGGCGGGGTGAGGTCAGGTCGGCAGGCCGCGGCGGTCACGAGCAGGGTGAACGTCAGGCCGGCCGGCAGCGCCCGGCGGTGCACCCACCGGGCCGGTCGCCCACCCAGGCCGAACCGCATCGCCAGCTCCGCAGGTCGCGGGGCGGCGTCGGGCCGCCCGAGCCCGGTACGCCGGGTCCCGGCGTACCCACCCGGTCAAACGAGCACGGACCCGACGAGGATTCGCGGCCGAATCAGCGCGGCGCGGCGAAGACCTGCGTCCAGTACGGGCCGTTGCTGCGCGCCACGCCGACGCCGATCTCGGTGAAGGCGCAGTTGAGGATGTTGGCACGGTGTCCGTCGCTGTTCATCCAGGCGTCCATGACCGCCGCGGGCGTCCGCTGGTTCCAGGCGACGTTCTCGCCGTAGGTACGCCAGGCGTAGTCGACCCGGTCGATCCGGTCGCCGGGATCGCTGCCGTCGCTGCCGGTGTGCGACATGTTCCGGTGGTCGGCCTGGTCCTGGCTGTGCCGCTGGGCCGCGGTCATCAACTTGTCGTCGATGCTCAACGCGCCGCAGCCGGCCTTCGCCCGCTCGGCGTTGACCAGCTTGACCACCTCGGCGGCCTCGGCGGTGACGTCGTCGGAGGGCGACGGGCTGGCCGAGGCGGCCCGGCTCGGGCTGCCCTGGCGGTCGGTGCCGAGCCGGGAGGGGGCGGTGCTCCGCGAGGGCGCGGGCCTGGCCCGGGTGGTCCGGCTCGGTGACGGTGCTGCCGTGGCGGTGCTCGGGGAGACACTGGGACTGGCGCTCGGGCTGGTGCTCTCGGGCAGGTCGAGCGTGAGCGCCGGATCCTCCTCCGGCGCGGCGGGCGCGCTGGCGACCGGTGCCTGGTCCGCCGTGGTGTCGGTCGGGGCGCCGTCTCCGGGCAGCGCGAGGGCGGCGACGCCGATGCTCACCACGAGCGTGGCGGCCGCGGCGGCACCCCCCATCACCAGGGGTCGCGGCAGCCGGCGGGACCGACGGGTCGCGGCGGTCGGCTCGGGTGCCGGCTCGTCGACACCGCCCAGCTCCCGGTGTCCGGTCTGCGGCGGGCCGTAGTGCGGGCCAACGACCGGTTCGGCGTACACGTCGGTCCGGTCGGTGTACCCGACGGCCTGATCGGTGTACCAGTCGGGCCGATCATCGTAGGCGTACGCGCTCTCCTGTGGCGTGGCGTGGTGCGTGGGCCAGTCGGTGGCATCGGCGGCGGTGGGCTCGTCGTCGCGGTGGTGCCGTCCGGTCCGCTGGTGCCGCGCGCCGGGGGTGTCGTACCAGTCCGGTCCCGCTGTCGGGTACGGCTGCTCCGCCGGCCGGTACGCCTCCGTGGCCGGGTGCGCGGCAGCGTCGGACCGCCACTGCTCGGTCGGCTGCTCGCGGTACCACCCGTCGGACGGCTCCGCCGGATCGTCGCCGAACAGGTAGGACGACCGTGGCGCTGGCCGGTCGGTCAACCAGGCCGGATCGTCGGTCGGCGGTTCCGCTCGCCACGGGGTGCGCTCCGGGTCGATCGGATCATTCCAGCCGTGCACGCCTGTCGCCTCCACGGGTCAGTTACGGGCCGGGGTGACGCTACGTGTTGTGTCTGAGCAGCGGCAATCTGGCTAAGGAAGAGTTAAGAGGAGCCGGTACGTCCGGGTGAGGTGTTCGGTGATTCCGGAGCGTAGAGTCGGGGTGTCCGGACAGAGCGTGTCCGCGCCTGGTGGCAGCCCCCCGTGACGGGTGTGGCCGACGTCGAGATGATCTACGGCCTGCGAGAACTTGACGAAGCAGGGGCTGTCGGCTCAATATGGTGTTGTCGCCAGTCGCGCCCGGCCATGCCCAGAATGTGTGGGAGTGGTAGTCGCGTTCACATGGGCGCGCGTTGGCCGGCCTCTCCGGCAGCGCACATCAAGGAGTAAAAATGGCGAAGGCCCTCTACGGCCACGTAGGTGCGGCGCCCGACCGGCGCCTGCTCGACGAGGTCACCCGACTGCGTGCCAGGGTTCAGTCACTGGAGTTCGAGGTCACGCGGCTGCGCGCCGAGAACGATCGGCTCGCGGCGGCTGCGGCGGAGGCGGACGATCTGCTCCGTCTGGCCGAGCCCGCGCTGACCTGATCCACCTGGTCGCACGACAGCGACCGCCGCAACCGGTCGCCACAACTGAATAGCACCACCGCACCGAGCGCGCCGACACCCTGTGCCGGCGCGCAGCTCTGTGCGTGCCCGACCGCCTCGGCCACGCGCGGGTGGGGTCGGGGCCGGCTGATGTCCGACGGCCGGGCAGGCGGGTCGCGTGGCGTGCTCCACCCGGTCCCGGGTTAGTCTGCGGGTTTACCAGGGTCCGCGCAGCCGGGCGACGGTACGGCGGCCACCGGACGAGGATCGAGAAGGTGTATCTCAAGAGCCTGACGGTGAAGGGCTTCAAGTCCTTCGCCTCCGCGACGACGCTCAAGCTGGAGCCGGGGATCACCTGCGTGGTGGGCCCGAACGGCTCCGGCAAGTCGAACGTCGTCGACGCCATCGCCTGGGTGCTCGGCGAGCAGGGCGCCAAGGCGTTGCGTGGCGGCAAGATGGAGGACGTCATCTTCGCCGGGACCGCCGGGCGGGCCCCGCTGGGCCGGGCCGAGGTGACCCTCACCATCGACAACACCGACGGCGCCCTGCCGATCGAGTACACCGAGGTCTCCATCACCCGCCGGATGTTCCGCTCCGGCGAGAGCGAATACGAGATCAACGGCGACTCGTGCCGGCTGCTCGACATCCAGGAACTGCTGTCCGACTCCGGCATCGGCCGGGAGATGCACATCATCGTCGGGCAGGGCCGGCTCGACGGGATGCTGCACGCCAAGCCGGAGGACCGGCGGGCGTTCATCGAGGAGGCGGCCGGCGTCCTCAAGCACCGCAAGCGCAAGGAAAAGGCGCTGCGCAAGCTCGACGCGATGCAGACCAACCTGAACCGACTCACCGACCTCACCGCCGAGCTGCGTCGACAGCTCAAACCTCTCGGCCGGCAGGCCGAGGTGGCCCGCCGGGCCGCCGTCATCCAGGCGAACCTGCGTGACGCGCGGCTGCGGTTGCTCGCCGACGACCTGGCCACCCTGCGGACCACCCTGGACAAGGAGATCGCGGACGAGACCGCGCTCCGGCAGCGACGCGAGCAGGTCGAGGCCGAGCACACCGAGGTGCAGTACCGCCTCGGCGAACTGGAGGAGGCGTTGGCCTCCGACGCCCCGCTGCTGGCCGCCGCGCAGGACACCTGGTACAAGCTCTCCGCCCTGCAGGAACGGTTCCGTTCGATCGAGCAGCTCGCCGTCGAGCGACTGCGGCATCTGACCGCCACACCGGACGACGAGCGTCCGGGACGGGACCCGGAACAGCTGGAGGCCGAAGCCGAGCGGGTCCGCGAGCAGGAGGAGGAACTGCGCGCGGCGCTCACCGACGACCAGGTGCGGCTCGCCGAGGCGGTCGAGCACCGCCAGGAGCTGGAGCGGCAACTCGCCGCCGCCGAGCGGGAACTGGTCGCCGCGGCGAAGGCCATCGCCGACCGGCGGGAGGGCCTGGCCCGGCTGACCGGACAGGTGAATTCCGCCCGGGCGCGAACCACGAGCGCCGGCGAGGAGATCGAGCGGCTCGCCGCCGCGCACACCGACGCGATGGCCCGCGCCGAGCGGGCCCAGGCCGAGCTGGACGCGGTCGCCGAGCAGTCCACCGAGGCGGACCGCGACAACGCCGAGCTGGACGCCCGACACGCCGAAGCTGTCGCCGCCCAGGAGCGGGCACAGGCCACGGTCCGGTCGCTGTCGGACGCGGAGCGGGCGGCGGAGAAGGACGCCGCGACCTGGAAGGCGCGGGAGGAGGCGCTCGCCCTCGGCCTGCGCCGCAAGGACGGTGCCGGCGCCCTGTTGGCCCGCGCCGACCAGGTGCCCGGTCTATTGGGCGGCCTCGCCGGCCTGCTCTCGGTGGCGCCGGGCCACGAGGCGGCGCTCGCCGCGGCGCTCGGTGGGCTGGCCGACGCGGTCGCGGTGACCGGCGTCGACGAGGCCGTCGAGGCGATGCGCCTGCTGAAGATCTCGGACGCCGGACGTGCCGGGCTGCTCGTCGGCAGTCCCGCCGGGCCGGGGATGTCGGGTTCCGCCGACGCGTTGCGCCCGAAACTGCCCGACGGCGCCCACTGGGCACCCGACCTGGTCGACTGCGACGAGCAGATCCGGCCCGCGGTGCACCGGGCACTGCGGGACGTGGTGCTGGTCGCGGACCTGTCGGCCGCCGCCGAGGTGGTCACCGGCAATCCCGAACTGCGGGCGGTCACCCGGGAGGGTGACGTGGTCGGCGCGTACGCGGCGGCCGGCGGGTCGGCCAAGGCGCCCAGCTACATCGAGGTCCAGGCGGCCGTCGAGGAGGCGCGGGCCAGTCGGCTGTCGGCCGAGCGGGCCAGCGCCGAGCTGCGCGAACAGTTGGTCGAGGCACGTGCCGAGGTGACCACCGCCAAGGAGGCGGTGCAGCATGCGGCGGCGGCCAAGCGGGAGGCCGAGAGCCACCGCAACGCCGCGGCACGGCGGCTGGCCGAGCTGGGTGCCGCCGCGCGGTCGGCGAAGGCGGAGACCGACCGTCTCGGCGAGTCCCGAGCGCGCGCCGAGGCGGCCCGGGAGCGGGATCTGACCACGCTGGCCGAGTTGGAGGAGCGGCTGCGGTTGGCGGAGGCGACCCCGATCGACGCGGAACCCTCCACCGAGGAACGTGACCAGTTCGCCGCCATGGTGCCGCAGGCCCGGCAGAACGAGATGGAGGTCCGGCTCGCGGTGCGTACCGCCGAGGAGCGGGTCGCCTCGATCGCCGGGCGGGCCGATTCGCTGCGCCGGCAGGCCGGTGCCGAACGGGCGGCGCGGGAACGGGCGGCGGCCCGGCGCGCCGCGCGGACCCGGGGTGCCGCCATCGCCCGCGCGGTGGCCGGTGGCGCGCGGTCGGCGTTGACCCAGCTGACCAGCAGCATCGCCCGGGCCGAGGAGCACCGCGACGCGGTGGCGCGGGAACGGGCCACCCGCGAGGCGGAGTTGCAGGAGGTGCGGGCCGCCGCGAAACGGTTCGGTGCGGAACTGGAACGGCTGACCAGCCAGGTGCACCGGGACGAGGTCGCCCGCGCCGAGCAACGGTTGCGCATCGAGCAGCTGGAGGCCAAGGCCGCGGAGGACTTCGGCCTGACGGTCGAGACCCTGGTCGCCGAGTACGGCCCGAGTCAGCTGGTGCCGCCCACCGACGCCGAGGTGGCCGCAGCCGAGCGGGACGGGCTGCCGGTTCCCGAACCGGTCCGCTACGAACGCCCGGTGCAGGAGAAGCGGGCCGCCAAGGCGGAACGGGAACTCGCCCTGCTGGGCAAGGTCAACCCACTCGCCCTCGAGGAGTTCGCGGCGCTGGAGGAGCGGTACAAGTTCCTCTCCGAGCAGTTGGAGGACCTCAAGGCGACCCGGCGGGACCTGCTCACCGTGGTCAAGGACGTCGACGACCGGATTCTCGAGGTCTTCGCCAGCGCCTTCGCCGACACCGCGCGAGAGTTCGAGCAGGTCTTCACCGTGTTGTTCCCCGGTGGCGAGGGCCGGTTGATCCTCACCGACCCGGACGACCTGCTGACCACCGGCGTCGAGGTCGAGGCCCGCCCGCCGGGGAAGAAGATCAAACGGCTGTCGCTGCTCTCCGGCGGCGAGCGGTCGCTGACCGCGGTCGCGATGCTGGTGGCGATCTTCCGGGCCCGACCGAGCCCGTTCTACATCATGGACGAGGTGGAGGCGGCCCTCGACGACGTGAACCTGGGCCGGCTGATCACCCTGCTGGCGCAGCTACGGGAGAAGAGCCAGCTGATCGTCATCACGCACCAGAAGCGGACCATGGAGATCGCCGACGCGCTCTACGGTGTGACGATGCGCGGCGGGGTGACCCAGGTGATCAGTCAACGGCTCAACCGGGCCGACGGGGATGACGAGCGGCAGGGCCGCGGCGAGGAGAACGGGTAGTGGCTCGGGAACGCGCGACGGCGCTCCTGGTGGACTTCGACGGTGTGCTGCGGCGCTGGGATCCGGCGGTCGCCGCCGCCGTCGAGCGGGAGTACGGCCTCTCCGCCGGTGTGCTCGGTGAGATCGCCATGCACTGGGGGCGGCTGCAACCGGTGCTCACCGGCCAGGTCAGCCACGCCGACTGGATGACAAGCGTGGCCGACGCGCTCACGCCGTCGGTCGGTGACGCCGAGCGGGCGCGGGCGGCGGTGGCCCAGTGGCAGCGCTATCGCGGTGAGGTCGACCCCGAGGTGCTCGCGTTCGTCCGCGAGGCGAGAGCCGCCGGCATCCGGGTCGGGCTCGGCACCAACGCCACCGACCTGCTCGACGCCGACCTGGCCGCCCTCGACCTGACCGACGAGTTGGACGTGGTGGTCAACTCCTCGGCCATCGGAGTGCACAAGCCGGCACCCGAGTATTTCCAGGCCGCCTGTGCGGCGCTGGACACGCCGCCGGCCCGGGTGCTCTTCGTCGACGACGAGGACCGGGCGATCAGCGGCGCCCGGGCGGCGGGGCTGTCGGCGTACCGCTGGAACGGGCCGGCCGACCTGCGTTATCTGCGGGCCGCGCTGGCCGCCTGAGGCCCGGCCCGCGGCACGCCGCGGTGTCCCGGGGGGTGACCTGCCGTGACCGGCGCCGGCCGCCCGGTCACTCCCCGACGACGCCGTCGATGCGTTCGCGGATCAGGTCGGCGTGCCCGTTGTGCCGGGCGTACTCCTCGATCATGTGAACGTAGACCCAGCGCAGGTTGAACGTGCGTCGCTTCGGGCCGACCTCGGTGAACGTCTCGTCGAGCGACCGCCCCACGACGGCGGCGCGGGCCTGTGCCACCTCCCGGTGGTAGGTGGCGAAGTCCGCCTCGGCGTCGGCGTCGCCGACGTCGAGGTCGGCGTCCGGGTCGTCCAGCGTGTAGTAGGGGTAGTCGACCTGCTCGGCGGCGAAGTTCTCCCGGAACCACCAGGCCTCCACCTCGGCCAGGTGCCGGACCAGCCCGAGCAGCGTGAGGCCGGACGGTGCCACGCTGGCCGTGCGCAGCTGCTCGGCGGTGAGGCCGGCACACTTGAGCAGGAGGGTCTGCCGGTGATAGTCCAGCCAGCCCTCCAGCATGGTGCGCTCGTCGCCGACGTAGGGCTCGGGGGTTCGGTCGACCGCCGGTGCTGTCCAAGTCATCCGAGGATTCTGGCCCGGATATCTGACAACTCGCGACGGATTTGTGGAGCGCTCAGTGGCCGTCGGTGAGCCGTTGCCGGGCCACCACGTGCAGGTGACCGTCACCGGTGGTGCCCTCGATGATCACCTCGGCCCCGCGCCCGGCGTGGGTGAGCGTCGCCACCGCGTTGCCGAAGTACGGACCGGCCAGCTTGCGCCACTTGACCAGGGGCCGACGGACGCCCGCCGTGCGGGCCAGGGCCCGGGCCGCTCCGGCCGGGCCGCGTGCCCACCCCAGCCGCATCAGCGGACGCATCCCGGCCGGCACCTGGTTGTGGATCGGCGAGCAGGTGAGCTGGTGCACCGGTGTGCGGACACCGTGGTCGGCGAACCTGACCCGCGCCACGTACGAGTGGTGCACGTCGCCGGAGAGCACGCTGATCGACGCCGGTGGCGGGTACGCCGGCCCGGCGCCCTTGCGGTCGTCGGGCGCGCCCGGCGTGCCGGCGCCGATCCGGGCGAACAGCTCCGCCAGCGCGTCGAACGAGCGGCGGAACGCGGCCCAGTGCTCCAGGTCCAGCGCGCGGCGCAGCCGCTCGCCCAGCCCGGCGACCCACCGCCGGGGCGAGTCGGCCAGCTTCTCGTTCCACGTCTCGACGTGGTGGATGCCGGGCGGCAGCAGCCAGGGCAGTGAGGAGCCGACCACCAGGTGGTCGTAGCCACCGTGGGCGCGGTCGACGAACCACGACCATTCGCCGGGCGGCAGCATCGCCCGCCGACCCGGCAACAGCACCCGGCTGCACCGGTTGTCCAGCATCACCAGGCGGGTGCGCCCCAGGTCGAGCGCGTAGCTCCACTGGTACTGCACCGCCCGCCAGCGCTCGGTGTCGTGGGCCAGGTCGGCCTCGGTGTCGACCCGCGCGCCGAACTCTCGCAACACGCCGGTGGCGTCCTCCGCCGCGCTCACCTTGGCGAAGACCGGGTCCGCGGTGATCTCGTCGGGCGAGAGGTTGCCCAGGTGCTGGTAGACCCAGTAGGAGGCCAACCCACTGGCGATCCGCTCGGCCCACCACGGCTGTTCGCGCATGTCGGCCCGCCAGGAGGCCGAGGTGTTCCAGTCGTCGATGATCTCGTGATCGTCGAAGATCATCACGCTCGGCACGGTGGAGAGGAGCCAGCGGATCTCCGGGTCGCGCCACGACTCGAGGTAGAGCTTGGTGTACTCGTCGAAGCTGACCACCTGGTCCTTCGGCGCGCCCTCGGGACGCCGCCGCCGGCGGCGCAGCAGCCGCTTGACGGTCGGCGAGGTCTCGTCGGCGTAGACCTGGTCACCGAGCAGCAGCAGCAGGTCGGGCAGGGCGGCCGGGTCCGGGTCGGCCATCACCCGCCGGGCGTACGCGTCGAGCGCGTCCGGCGGCAACTTGCGGGTGGTCGCGTGCTGGGTGGTCTCCCGACAGGAACCGAAGAGCAGGCGGACCGGCTGGTCCCGGTCGTCGGTGGCCCGGGTGCGGATGAGACTGGGCGGGAAACGACTGTCCGGCAGCGGCCAGACCACCTCCTCGTCGATCAGCACCTCGTACGTCGTGGCGCTGTCCGGGGTAAGCCCGTCGATCACGACGAGCGCGTAGTGGTGGTCGTACGCGCTGAAGGTGGGCGCGGTGCCGGTGGCGCCACCGGCCGTGCGGACGGTGACCACAGCGGGCGTCGTGGTTTCCACCCAGACGGTGGCCCGAGTGCCGACGACCCGGCGTAGCAGGGGGCCGATGAGCAGCTCGGCGGGCATGCGGACCTCCAGACGAGAAAGCTTCATCCTTTACTACCCGGCCGGCGGCGCACCACTGCCAACTGTGGCCGAGACTACCGCCGCATCCTGGGCCGACGCCGGGGGCGGTCGGGCACCGGGTGACCGCCGAGCCCGGCGGGAGCGGTGGCTGAGACGTGGTCGCCGGCATCTGACAGGATTCCGGCATGACGGAATACCTCCTCATCGCTCTCGCCCTGCTCGGTCTGCTGATCCTCGGCGGCATCGGGCTGGTCGTGCCGCGGCTGCGCCGACGGCCGCAGCCGCCGCTGCCGCGTACGGAGGTCGACACCCGGGCGGAGGAGGACCTCGCCGGCCCGCCGGTGCAGGCGCCGGAGGCCGACCTGTCCACGGGTGTCCTGGTCGAGCCACCGGTCGAGGCGCCGGCACCGACCGTCGAGGTGCCCGAGCCGACCGCCGGCCGGCTGGTGCGGCTGCGCTCCCGGCTGTCGCGGTCGCAGAACGTGTTCGGCAAGGGCCTGCTCGGCCTGCTCAGCCGGGACCGGCTCGACGAGGACGTCTGGGAGGAGATCGAGGACAGCCTGATCACCGCCGACGTCGGTGTCGACGCCACCCGGGACATCGTCGACCGGCTGCGGGAGCGCACCCGGGTGCTGGGTACCCGCTCGGTCGCCGAGCTGCGCACCCTGCTCGCCACCGAGCTGGTCAACGCGCTCGACCCGGGGCTGGACCGGTCGTTGCACACCGCCCCGAAGGAGGGCGTGCCGGCGGTGCTGCTCGTGGTCGGGGTCAACGGCGCGGGCAAGACCACCACCTGCGGCAAGATCGCCCGGGTGCTCATCGCCGACGGCCGCAGTGTGCTGCTCGGCGCCGCCGACACCTTCCGGGCCGCCGCCGCCGACCAGTTGCAGACCTGGGCCGGGCGGGTCGGGGCCGAGACCGTCCGCGGTCCGGAGGGCGCCGACCCGGCCAGCGTCGCCTTCGACGCGGTCAAGCGGGGCATCGAGACCGGCGTGGACACCGTCCTCGTCGACACCGCCGGGCGGTTGCAGAACAAGATCGGCCTGATGGACGAGCTGGGCAAGGTCAAGCGGGTGGTGGAGAAGCACGGCCCGATCGACGAGACACTGCTGGTGCTCGACGCCACCACCGGCCAGAACGGGCTGGAGCAGGCGCGTGTCTTCACCGAGGTGGTGAACGTCACCGGTGTGGTGCTGACCAAGCTCGACGGCACCGCCAAGGGCGGCATCGTCATCGCCGTACAACGCAAGCTCGGCATCCCGGTGAAGCTGGTCGGCCTCGGCGAGGGCCCCGACGACCTGGCGCCGTTCGACCCGGCACAGTTCGTCGACGCGTTGCTGGGTACCGAACCCTCCGGCCAGACCGCGTAACCTCGGGTGACCAGAGACGATCGCGCGTACGCGGGCTGGCGCGACCCGAGCCACCCGTCGCAGCGCCTCGGGAGGCCATACGTGACCTCGCAGGAGATCCCGCTGCACGGCGGGAACGTGAGCACCGTGGTGCGGGTCGGTGACACGGTGCGGCGCAACGCCGGACCGTGGACCCCGTCGGTGCACGCCCTGCTGCGTCACCTGGAGTACGTCGGTTTCACCGGTGCACCCCGTGCCCTCGGCATGGACGAGCGCAACCGGGAGGTGCTGTCGTACCTGGAGGGGGAGTGCGGGGAGTACCCGCTGGCCCCGCACTGGGTCACCGACGAGGCCCTGGTCACCGTCGCCACCATGCTGCGGATGTTCCACGACGCCCAGTACGGCTTCGTGCCGCCACCGCAGGCGGTGTGGCGCTCGTTCGGCCCACCGCCGCCGGACACCGAGGTCATCTGCCACCACGACGCGGCACCGCACAACGTGATCTGGCGGCCGGACGGCACCCTCGGGCTGATCGACTTCGACCTCGCCTCGCCCGGTGCCCGGATCTACGACGTGGCGTACGCGGCCTGGACGTGGGTGCCGATCTTCTCCGACCGGGACTCGATCACCCTCGGCTGGAAGCGTCCGGACCGGCCACGCCGGCTGCGGCTCTTCGCGGACGCCTACGGGCTCATTCCGCGCGACCGGCACCGGCTGATCCGGACCATCCGCAAGCGGATCGTGGACCACGTCGAGGGCATCCGCCGGATGGCCGCGGCCGGGGAGCCGGCCTTCGTCCGGATCGTGCACAAGGGCCACCTGCGCCGGCCGATGAGGGATCTGCGGTTGCTCGACTACGAGCGACACGCCCTGGAGCACGCCCTCCGCTGAGCGGCCCTCGCGCCCGTCGGTCGCTGGGCCGACGGGCGGATAGACCGGCACCAAACGGCCGATCCACCCCCGTCGAAGCGCCGAGGTGTGCGACTTTCTTCACACGTCCGAAACAAGCCGTCACGGTTCGGAAACCGGCCGGGGACCCTGGGTGAAACAGCGGACCACCAGGCTTCCGCGCAACCGGCGTACGGGCGATGCTGCGCGGTGCCGGGAGGGAGGGAGAAAACAACCCGAGAGGAGGCAGCGTGCCGGAGCTAGATTCTGGTGCCACCGCCTGGATTTTGACTTCAGCCGCGCTGGTGTTGCTCATGACGCCCGGCCTGGCGCTGTTCTACGGGGGCATGACCCGGTCCAAGTCCGTGCTCAACATGATGATGATGAGCTTCGGCGCGATCGGCCTGGTCAGCCTTTTGTGGGTGTTCTACGGCTACAGCATCGCGTTCGGTGAGGACGTCGGCGGGATCACCGGTGATCTCTCCGCCGCAGGCCTGCGCGGCATGCTGGAGAGCGGGACCGAGGGTGGCATCCCCGACCTGCTGTTCGCCGGTTTCCAGCTGATGTTCGCTGTGATCACTGTCGCGCTGATCAGTGGCGCGATCGCCGACCGGGCCCGGTTCGGCCCGTGGCTGCTCTTCGCCGGCCTGTGGGCCACCCTGGTCTACTTCCCGGTCGCGCACTGGGTGTGGGGCGGTGGCTGGATCTTCGAGCTGGGTGTGCTCGACTTCGCCGGTGGCACCGCGGTGCACATCAACGCCGGTGCCGCGGCCCTCGCCCTGGCGCTGGTGCTCGGTCGCCGGGTCGGCTGGCCGAAGGACAGCTTCAAGCCGCACAACCTGCCGATGGTGCTGCTCGGTGCCGGCCTGCTGTGGTTCGGCTGGTTCGGCTTCAACGCCGGCTCGGCGCTGGCCGCCAACGGCACCGCCGCGATCGCCTTCATCAACACCCAGGTCGCCACCGCCGCCGCGGTGCTCGGCTGGTTGCTGGTGGAGAAGATCCGGGACGGCAAGCCGACCACCCTCGGTGCGGCGTCCGGTGCCATCGCCGGTCTGGTCGCCATCACCCCGGCCTGTGCCTTCCTGGAGCCGCTCGGCGCCATCGCGCTGGGTGTCATCGCCGGTGTCGTCTGCGCGCTGGCCGTCGGCCTCAAGTACCGCCTCAAGTACGACGACTCGCTCGACGTGGTCGCCGTGCACATGATCGGCGGCATCATCGGCTCGCTGCTCATCGGCTTCCTGGCGATGGAGGTGCTGGCGGGTGAGGGCAACGACGGTCTGCTCTACGGCGGCGGTGTCACGCTGCTCGGCAAGCAGGCTCTCGGTTCGGCCGCCGTGCTGGTGTACTCGTTCGTGGTCGCGTACCTCATCGGCTTCGTGATCGACAAGACCATCGGGTTCCGCGCCAGCGCCGAGGCCGAGGTCGACGGCATCGACAACGCCGAGCACGCGGAGAGCGCGTACGAGTTCAGCTCCACGGGTGGTGGCGGTGGCGCGTTCGCCGCCGCGGGCATCGGTACCTCGGCGGCGCCGAAGACCGAGCCCACCGAACCGGTAAGCGAAAAGGTCGCCGGCTAACGTTCTGCGAATGGAGGGGTTGGACATGAAGCTGGTGACCGCGGTCATCAAGCCGCACCAGTTGGACGCCGTCAAGGAGGCCCTGCACACGCTGGGCGTGGCCGGTCTGACGGTGAGCGAGGTCCAGGGCTACGGGCGGCAGAAGGGCCACACCGAGGTCTACCGGGGCGCCGAGTACACCGTCGAGTTCCTGCCCAAGATCCGGGTGGAGGTGCTCACCGACGAGATCGACGTCGAGAAGATCGTCGACGCCGTCGTGTCGGCGGCCCGGACGGGCAAGATCGGTGACGGCAAGGTCTGGGTGACCGCCGTGGAGGAGGTCGTCCGGGTCCGTACCGGCGAGCGCGGCCTGGACGCACTGTAGGGCGCTGATCGATGACCTCGTTGACCAGCAGGGCAGCCTCGGAACCCCCCGGTAGCGCTGACCTCCTGGTCAACGAGGTCGTCGGTGTACCGGCCGGGGTCGGCGCGACGGCGCGTCGGGCCCGGGCCGACGCGTACGACGCCTGGCTGGCCCGGCTGCTGCCGGACCGGCCGGGCGTCGCGCTGCTCGCGGTCGGCGGGCTGGGCCGGCGGCAGTGCGCCCCCTACGGCGACCTGGACCTGGTGCTGGTGCACGCCGGGGTGCCCGGCATCGACGAACTGGCCGCCGCCCTCTGGTACCCGATCTGGGACGCCGGGCTGCGGCTCGACCACTCCGTCCGGACCGTCGCCGAGGCGCTGTCGGTCGCCCAGGACGACGTCAAGGTGGCCCTCGGGCTGCTCGACGCCCGGCTTGTCGCCGGTGACCCGGACCTCGCCGACACGCTGGTGAGCAGCGCGACCGACCATTGGCGGCGTACCGCCGTCCGCCAGCTCGGGCCCCTGCGGGAAAGCACCGCCGCCCGCTGGCAGGCCCACGGCGAACTGGCCCACCTGCTGGAGGGCGACCTGAAGGAGGCGGCCGGGGGGCTGCGTGACGTCGGCATCCTGCGGGCCATCGCCACCGCCGGGATCACCGACGCGCTACGACCCGCCGTACACGCCGCACACCTGCGGCTGCTGGACACCCGGGACGCGCTGCACCATCAGGTCGGCCGGCGCGTCGACCGGCTGCTCGCCCAGGAGCGTGACGGGGTGGCCGCCCTGCTCGGCCTGCGTCGCACACCGTCCGGCGTCGCCGAGGGCGCCCCGCCGGGCACCGTGCCGCCGCAGCCGGCCGGCACCGCGCCGGAACAGCGGTACGGCATGGCGTCACGTGCCGAGGACGGCGACGGCGACACCCTGTTGCGTCGGGTCGCCGGTGACGCCCGGACCGTCAGCCACGCCCTGGACGACGCGCTCCGCGCCGCCGACCGGCTGCGCTCCGGTCGCCGTCGGGGCGCCGACGGAAGGCCGCTGCGCCGACCGGTGGCCCGGGACGTGGTCGAGCACGACGGCGAACTGGTGCTGGCCCGCACCGCGATCGGCGCCCGCCCGGACGCCAGTCTGTCGCTGCGGCTGGCCGCCGCCGCGGCGACCACCGGGCTGCCGATCGCCCGCGCCACCTGCGAGTGGCTGGCCGCGTACTGCCCGCCGCTGCCCACGCCCTGGCCGGCGGAGGCCCGTGCCGCCCTGACCACGCTGCTCGGAGCCGGCACCGGCATGATCCCGGCCTGGGAGACCTGCGACCGGTACGGGCTGATCGACGGGTGGTTGCCGGAGTGGACCCGGCTGCGCAGCCTGCCCCAGCACAACCCGGTGCACCGGTTCACCCTGGATCGGCACCTGGTGCAGACGGCCGCCGAGGCCGGCCGGCACACCCGTGACGTGGATCGCCCCGACCTGCTGCTGCTCGGCGCGCTCCTGCACGACGTGGGCAAGGGACTCCCCGGTGACCACAGCGTGGTGGGCGCGCCGATCGCCGAGGGGATCGCCACCCGGATCGGCCTGCCGGCCGCTGAGGCGGCGCTGATCGGCACGCTGGTCCGGTTGCACCTGGTGCTGCCCGAGGTGGCCACCCGGCGGGACCTGTCCGACCCGGTCACCATCGCCCGGGTGGCCGAGTCGGTCGGCGACGTGACCACCCTCGACCTGCTGTACGCGCTGGTACGCGCCGACGCCGCCGCCACCGGCCCGGCCGCCTGGTCGGACTGGAAGGGCCGACTGGTCGCCGAGCTGGTCGCCCGGGTACGCACCACCCTCGACACCGGCGACGTACCCGCCCCGCCGGCACCGGACCCGGCACTGGTGGCCGGGCCGCTGCCGGTCGTACACCTGACCGGGGACCGGGTGTCGGTGGCCGCGGCCGATCGTCGGGGCCTGCTCGCGACGGTGGCCGGCTGCCTCGCCCTGCACCGGTTGGAAGTGCTCGCCGCCGACGCCGCGACGGTGGACGGGCGGGCCCTGGTGCAGTGCCGGGTGCAGCCGCGCTACGGCCTGGCCCCGGATCCGGTGGCGCTGAGCGCGGACCTGCGTCGCGCGGTACGCGGCGACGTGTCGGTGACCCAGCGGTTGCGCGGTCGGGCCCTGGCCGCACGGGGGGCCGGAGCCCAACCGCGGGTGGTCTGGCACCGCGACGCCGCCACCGACGCGGTGTTGCTGGAACTGCGGGCCGCCGACGCCGCCGGCCTGCTCTACCGGGTCACCAGCGCGCTCGACGCGGCCGGCGCCCAGGTCCGGGCGGCCCGGATCGCCACGCTCGGCGGCGACGTGGTGGACGCCTTCTACCTGGTCGGTGGCTGGCCCCCGGAGGACGAACGGGCCCGCCTGGAGGCAGCCGTCCTCGCCGCCGTCTGATCCCCACCCCTCTGCGCCCGTCCCCAACTCCCGCCCGAAGGATCTGTGGCAGTGCGGGCGTCGACCGGCCGGCGTGTCGGATACCGCGACTGCCACAGATCGTGGCATCAAGCGGTGGCTGGGCGGGCGGGAGCGGGCGTGGGGGTGGCGGGCTACCCTAGCGGTGGTCGGACAGCTCACCCCGGCCTCGTTCGTGCTCACCGGAACACTGACAATCGGGATGTTCGCGTGTTTGACACCTTGAGTGACCGCCTTTCCGGGATCTTCACCAAGCTCCGCGGCAAGGGACGTCTCACCGACGCCGACATCGACGCCACCGCGCGCGAGATCCGCCTCGCGCTGCTGGAGGCGGACGTCGCGCTGCCAGTGGTCAAGGGCTTCATCGCGAACGTCAAGGAGCGGGCGCGCGGCGCCGAGGTCTCCCAGGCGCTCAACCCGGCCCAGCAGATCATCAAGATCGTCAACGAGGAACTGATCGCCGTGCTGGGCGGCGAGGGACGGCGGCTCCAGTTCGCCAAGCAGCCGCCGACCGTGATCATGCTGGCCGGCCTCCAGGGCTCCGGCAAGACCACGCTCGCCGGCAAGCTGGCCCGCTGGCTCAAGGCCCAGGGGCACCAGCCGCTGCTGGTCGCCGCCGACCTGCAACGTCCCAACGCCGTCGGGCAGCTCCAGGTGCTCGGTGGCCGCGCCGGTGTCGAGGTGTACGCCCCGGAGCCCGGCAACGGCGTCGGTGACCCGGTGCAGGTGGCGAAGTCCTCGATCGAGCACGCCCGCCGGGCCGCCCGGGACGTCGTCATCGTCGACACCGCCGGACGGCTCGGCATCGACGCGGAGATGATGCAGCAGGCCGCCGACATCCGGGACGCGGTCAACCCGGACGAGGTCGTCTTCGTCATCGACGCGATGGTCGGCCAGGACGCGGTGCGTACGGCCGAGGCGTTCCGGGACGGCGTCGGGATCACCGGTGTGGTCCTCTCCAAGCTCGACGGCGACGCCCGTGGTGGTGCCGCCCTGTCGGTCCGCGAGGTGACCGGGCAGCCGATCCTGTTCGCCTCCACCGGCGAGAAGCTGGAGGACTTCGACGTCTTCCACCCCGACCGGATGGCCAGCCGGATCCTCGGCATGGGCGACGTCCTCACTCTGATCGAGCAGGCCGAGGCGGCCTTCGACACCGATCAGAAGGAGAAGATGACCGCCAAGCTGATGGGCGGCGAGCAGTTCACCCTGGAGGACTTCCTCGACCAGCTCATCGCGGTACGCCGGATGGGGCCGATCGCCAACGTGCTGGCCATGATGCCGGGCATGGGGCAGGTCAAGGACCAGCTCGCCGAGCTGGACGACAAGCACTTCGACCGGATCACCGCGATCATCCGGTCGATGACCCCGGCCGAGCGGACCAACCCGAAGATCATCAACGGCTCCCGGCGGGCCCGGATCGCCAACGGCTCCGGTGTCACCGTGATGGACGTCAACCAGCTGCTCAACCGCTTCACCGACGCGCAGAAGATGATGAAGCAGATGGGCGGCATGATGGGCCTGCCCGGTGCCGGGCGGCGCAAGGCGACCAAGTCGCCGAAGAACAAGCGCAAGGGCACCAAGGGCGGCAACCGGCCGCGCAGCGGCGCCGGCACCCGGGGCGTGCAGGGTGGTTTCCCGGGCGGGATGCCGCAGTTGCCGCCGGGGATGAACCCCGATGACCTGGCCGCCGGTCAGGGCCTGCCGCCCGGCTTCAAGCTGCCGAAGATCGACTTCAACAAGTTCGGCAAGGACGGCAAGCCGCCCCGCTGACCGTGCGGCGGGCCGGGCTTCTGGCGCGCGACGGGCAGTGATCGGGTAGGACTGTGCGCATGGCTCTGCATGTGCGCGGTGTGCTCCTGCCCGACGACGAGGTACGCGACCTGTGGCTGGTCGGCGACCGGGTCACCTTCGAACCGGTGCCCGGCGCGGAGACGGTCGCCGACGGCGGTTTCATCCTGCCCGGCCTGGTGGACGCGCACTGTCACATCGGCATCGCCCGGGGCGGTGCGCCGATCACCTCGCTGGACCAGGCGCGCGCGTTGGCGCGGACCGACCGGGACGCCGGTGTCCTCGCGCTGCGGGACGCGGGCTCGCCCTTCCCGTACCCGGAGTTGGACGACGAACCCGACCTGCCCCGGCTGGTCCGGGCCGGCCGGCACGTGGCGCCGCCCAAGCGGTACCTGCGCGACATCGGTGTCGAGGTGGGCGCCGCCGAGGTGGCCGCGACGGTGACGGAGCAGGCCGCCGCCGGCAACGGCTGGGTGAAGCTGGTCGGCGACTGGATCGACCGGGGCGTCGGCGACCTGGCACCGGCCTGGGACGCCGACACGATGACCGCCGCCGTGGCCGCCGCGCACGCCGCCGGGGTACGCGCCGCCGTGCACACCTTCAGCGAGTCGGCGGTGGAGATCATGGTGCGGGCCGGGGTCGACTCGGTCGAGCACGGCACCGGGCTCAGCCTCGACCTGATCGACCTGATGGCCCGGCAGGGCACCGCGCTGGTCCCCACGATGATCAACATCCGTACCTTCGGCCACATCGCCGACCAGGCCCGGGCCAAGTTCCCCGGGTACGCCGACCACATGCTCGCCCTGCGCGACCGCTTCCCGCAGGTGGTGCGGTCCGCGTACGAGGCCGGTGTGCCGATCTACGTCGGTACCGACGCCGGTGGCGGCATCGACCACGGCCTCGCCGTCGAGGAGATGCTCCTGCTGCACGAGCAGGCCGGCATGTCCGCCCTGGACGTGCTCGCGGCCGCCTCCTGGGGGGCGCGCGCCTGGCTCGGTCTCCCCGGCCTCGTCGAAGGCGGCCTGGCCGACCTCGCCATCTACCCCCGAGACCCCCGCCAGGACCTCAACGCCCTCCGCACCCCCACCCGCCTCATCCTCCGCGGCCACCCCCTCCCCT
This sequence comes from Micromonospora palythoicola, assembly GCF_036689795.1. Taxonomy (NCBI): domain Bacteria; kingdom Bacillati; phylum Actinomycetota; class Actinomycetes; order Micromonosporales; family Micromonosporaceae; genus Micromonospora; species Micromonospora palythoicola. The sequence goes on from NZ_JBAGKI010000018.1 coordinate 81,024, forward strand.
GAACCCCCGCCCGCCGCCCGCCCGCCGCCCGCCGCCCGCCCGCCCGCCGCCCGCCCGCCCGCGGTGATCAAGAAGTTTGAGTCGGGTTCCGAGCCCCCAGGCGACGCAAACTTCTTGATCATCGAAGGCAAGCGGGCGGAGGGGTGGTGGGTTGGGCGTGGGCGGCGGGGACGGGCGCATAGGATGTGCGGTCATGGCGCGCGTGCTTACTCCCCGGGCAGAGGATTTTCCTCGCTGGTACCAGGATCTGATCGCCAAGGCGAAGCTGGCCGACAACGGGCCGGTGCGAGGGACCATGGTGATTCGACCGGCCGGTTATGCCATCTGGGAGCGGATGCAGGCCGAGATGGACGACCGGATCAAGGCCGCCGGGGCGGAGAACGCGTACTTCCCGCTGTTCATCCCGGAGAGCTACCTCAAGCGTGAGGCCGAGCACGTCGAGGGTTTCTCGCCGGAGTTGGCCGTGGTCACCCACGGTGGCGGCAAGCAGCTCGCCGAGCCGGTGGTGGTGCGGCCGACCAGCGAGACGGTCATCGGCGAGTTCATGGCCAAGTGGATCGACTCCTACCGTGACCTGCCGCTGCTGCTCAACCAGTGGGCCAACGTGGTCCGCTGGGAGCTGCGCCCCCGGGTGTTCCTGCGGACCAGCGAGTTCCTCTGGCAGGAGGGGCACACCGCGCACGCCACCCGTTCCGACGCCCGGGCCTACGCCCGCAAGATCCTGCACGAGGCGTACGAGGACCTGATGGTGAACGTGCTCGGCATCCCGGTGGTGGTCGGGCTCAAGACCGCCCGCGAGCGGTTCGCCGGGGCGACCGCCACCTACACCTGCGAAGGCATGATGGGCGACGGCAAGGCGCTCCAGTTGGGCACCAGCCACGAGCTGGGCCAGAACTTCGCCAAGGCGTTCGACATCAGCTACTCCTCGGCCGAAGGTGGCCGGGAGCACGCCTGGACGACCTCCTGGGGCACCTCGACCCGGATGCTCGGCGGCCTGATCATGTGCCACGGCGACGACAACGGGCTGCGGGTGCCGCCGAGGCTGGCGCCGACCCAGGCGTACGTCATGGTGGTCAAGGACGGTGACGGCGTCACCGAGGCGGCGACCAAGCTGCGCGATGCGCTGCGGGACGCCGGTGTCCGGGTGGCGCTCGACGACCGCACCGACACTCCGTTCGGCCGCCGGGCCGTCGACGCCGAGCTGCGCGGCTATCCGGTACGCGTCGAGGTCGGTCCCCGTGACCTGGCCGCCGGCAACGCGGTGGTGGTCCGGCGTACCGACGGCTCGAAGGCGCCCACGCCGGTGGCGGACGTGGTCGGTGCGGTGCTCGCCGCGCTCGACGCTGACCAGCGGGCGCTGCACGACCAGGCGCTGGCCTTCCGCGAGTCGCGCACGGTCGACGTGGCGACCCTCGACGAGGCGCTGGAGGCGGCAACCACCGGCTGGGCCCGCGTCCCGTGGTCCGTGGTCGGCGTCGACGGCGAGGCGAAGGCCAACGCCCAGGGCGTCACCGTCCGCTGCCTGACCCGCGCCGACAACTCCGTCCCCGACACCGAGACCGAACCCGACCTGATCGCCACCCTCGCCCGCGCCTACTAACCCACCCCACCCCACCCCCACCCCTCATCCCGCGCCGATCTTGCACTTCCTGCCGGGCCGAATGCCGTCAAAGCGGGCGTATCGGCGACCGAAAGTGCAAGATCGGCGGAGGGTGGGGGTGGTGGGGTGGGGCGGTAGGGTCGGGGTGTGGGGTTTGAGCCGGGTCGGGTGGTCGTGCACCGCAATGTGCGGCGGGGGCGGGTCGGCTGGGTACGGCCGGCGCGGGTGGTCAGCGACGACGAGCGGGGGTTGCTGCTCTGGGTCGCCGAGGGCACGCCGGTGGCCGGCGAGGTCAACGAGGCCGGGCTGGGCATGCGGGCGGTGCCCTTCCGGGAGTGGCTGACCCCGACCTACCGGCTGGCGCAGGGCCGCTGGAACGGCCCACCCTTGTTGAAGTTCCTGCCCACGGGCGCGGCCCACTCGGTCTGGTGGTTCCGTGACGTGCGGGGCCGCTTCGCCGGCTGGTACGTCAACCTGGAGGAGCCGGGGGTCCGGTGGGACGACGGCGGTCTGGCCGGCGTGGACATCGTCGACCAGGATCTCGACGTGTGGGTCCGGCCGGACCGCGGCTGGGAGTGGAAGGACGAGGACGAGTTCGTCGAGCGACTGGCCTTCCCGGAGCACTACTGGGTGACCGACGAGGCGGCGGTGCGGGCCGAGGGCAAACGGGTGATCGCACTGGCCGAGGCGGGGGTCTTTCCCTTCGACGGCACCTGGTGCGACTTCACCCTGCCGCCGCACTGGACCGCTCCCGACCGCCTGCCGGAGGGCTGGGACCGGCCACCGGTGCGCTGACCGGCGGGGGTGTCGTTCGTCACGCAGGGTCCGCCCGGGGTGACGTCTGCCGGTGCGGTGTGAGTGTTCCGGCGGGGATCTGGCAGAATGGCTGGCTGGTATCCGGCGCGTGTCCGGCGCCCTCTAACCCGGGCGCGTCGCCAGTCCACCCGAGCGGTCTCCGGCCCAACCCCACTGTGCCGGTTGGCGCTCACCCGTGCACACCGCCCGTACCGGGTCGGTGAGATCGCAACAGGAGCGAAACAACCGTGGCCGTAAAGATCCGGCTCCTGCGGATGGGCAAGATCCGCAACCCGCAGTACCGCATCGTCGTCGCCGACTCGCGCACCAAGCGCGACGGCCGAGCGATCGAGTTCGTCGGCATCTACCAGCCGAAGGAAGACCCTTCGGTCATCGAGGTCAAGTCGGAGCGGGTCCAGTACTGGCTGTCCGTCGGCGCCCAGCCCAGCGAGGCGGTGCAGCGGCTGCTGGAACTGACCGGTGACTGGCAGAAGTTCAAGGGCCTGCCGGCCCCGCCGCCGCTGAAGGTCGCGCCCGAGCGGGCCGACCGCAAGGCGGCCTACGAGGCCGAGGCGAAGGCCGCCGCGGGTGTGGCCGACACCCCGGCGAAGCCGGCGAAGAAGGCCGCCAAGGCCGCCGAGGCCCCGAAGGCCGAGGAAGCCCCGAAGGCCGAGGAGCAGCCCGCCACGGACACCGGCGAGCAGGCCTGACATGGCGCTGCGGCCGGCGTTGGAGCACCTGGTCAAGGGCATCGTCGACCACCCCGACGACGTGCGCGTCCGGATGGTCGACTCCCGGCGAGGGAAGCGGCTGGAGGTCCGGGTGCATCCCGAGGACCTGGGCACCGTGATCGGGCGGTCCGGCCGGACCGCCAAGGCGCTGCGCCAGGTGATCGGCTCCATCGGTGGGCGCGGGGTACGCGTCGACATCGTCGACTCGTACTGATGCAGCTCATCGTCGGCAGGATCGGTAAGCCGCACGGCATCCGCGGTGAGGTCACCGTGGAGGTGCGTACCGACGAGCCCGAGACGCGGTTCGCCCCCGGCATGGTGCTCGTCACCGTGCCGGGGGCGAACGCCGCCCAGCCCGCGCCGGACGGTCCCGGCGTGCCGTTCCGGACGCCCGACACGCTGACCGTCGAGTCCGCGCGTCGGCATCAGGGGCGGCTGCTCGTCGCCTTCGACGGGGTGCTGGACCGCGACGTCGCCGAGGCACTGCGGGGCACCCTGCTCGCGGTGGACAGCGCCGACGTCGACCCGCCGGAGGATCCGGAGGAGTTCCACGATCACCAGTTGGTCGGGCTGGCCGTGGTCACGCCGACCGGCGAGCGGTTGGGTGAGGTGGCCCGGATCGACCACGCTCCGGCCTCCGACCTGCTGGTGCTGCGGCGTCCCGAGGGGCGCACGGCGCTGATCCCGTTCGTCAAGGCGATCGTCTCCGAGGTCGATCTCGCCGGTGGCCGGGTCGTGGTGGATCCACCCGGCGGCCTGCTCGATCTCTAGCTGGCGGAGCAGCCTGATGCGCGTCGACATCGTGTCGATCTTCCCGGAGTACTTCGCCCCGCTGGACCTGTCGCTGATCGGCCGAGCGCGGGCCAACGGCACGCTGCGGCTGGCCGTACACGACCTGCGGGGCTGGACCCACGACGTGCACCGCACCGTCGACGACACCCCGTACGGCGGCGGACCCGGCATGGTGATGCGGCCGGAGCCGTGGGGCGAGGCGTTGGACGCCCTGGCACCGGCGGAGCTGACCCCGCCACGGCTGCTGGTGCCGTCGCCGGCCGGCGTGCCGTTCACCCAGGCGATGGCCCACGAGCTGGCGGCCGAACCGCACCTGCTGTTCGCCTGCGGCCGGTACGAGGGCATCGACCAGCGGGTCCTCGACCACGCGGCGACGCGGATGCCGGTCACCGAGGTGAGCCTCGGTGACTACGTGCTCTTCGGCGGCGAGGTCGCGGTGCTGGTGATCCTGGAGGCGGTGACCCGGCTGCTGCCGGGGGTGCTCGGCAACGCCGGTTCGCTGGCCGAGGAGTCCCACGCGCACGGGCTGCTGGAGGCGCCGATGTACACCAAGCCGGCGACCTGGCGCGGACTGCCGGTGCCGGAGGTGCTCCGCTCCGGCGACCACGGCCGGATCGCCCGCTGGCGTCGTGACGAGGCGCTGGTCCGCACCGGTCGCCGCCGGCCGGACATGCTCACCGGGCTGGATCCGCAGCGCCTGGACAAACGGGACGTGGCGGCGCTGGACCGGGCCGGATTTCAGGTGCCCGGACCGGATGTGGCAAAGTAGGGGGGTTGCCGCAGTCGTCCGCGCCCGTGGGCGGCTGCGAGGATCTCCGACCGGGGCCGGTTCGTCCGGCCACCACCCGGGGATCAGTATCACCCATCCGCGCGCCGAGTGACGGTGCGCCGTGAGCCTCACGAGGACACAGCGATGAACATCCTGGACGCCCTTGACGCCCAGTCGAAGCGCACCGACCTGCCCGACTTCCGTGCCGGTGACACCGTCAAGGTGCACGCCCGGGTGGTCGAGGGGGCCCGGTCCCGGGTCCAGATCTTCCAGGGCGTCGTCATCCGCCGCCAGGGTGCCGGGCTGCGCGAGACCTTCACCGTCCGCAAGCTCAGCTTCGGCGTCGGCGTCGAGCGGACCTACCCGATCAACAGCCCGGCGATCGACCGGATCGAGGTAGTGGTTCGCGGTGACGTCCGCCGGGCCAAGCTCTACTACCTGCGTGAGCTGCGGGGCAAGAAGGCCAAGATCAAGGAGCTGCGCGAGAAGCAGCCGAGCTGATCTCGCACCGCGCCACGCCGCCCGAGCTGCGCGTATGCCGTACCGGCCAGTCCGCACTACCCTGGTCGTACGGGCGCAGCGCGGCGGTGACCCGCCTCCTGTGTGGCGGGTGACCTCCACTACCGCCCGGGGAGCCTCGACGAGGTTCCCGGGCGGTAGTTGTTTCTGCGGACCGGGGAGTGAGCGTGGTACAGGCGCTTGACGACAGCGGCGCGGCCGATCCGTGGCGCCGGCGCACCCGGCGCGGTAAGCGGCAGATGCCGCTCTGGCAGGAGTTGCCGCTGCTGCTCATCGTCGCCTTCTGCCTGGCGGTGCTGATCCGTACCTTCCTGCTCCAGGCGTTCTTCATCCCCTCCGGGTCGATGGAGGACACCCTGCTCGTCGGCGATCGGGTCGTGGTCAACAAGGTCGTCTACAACGTCCGGAACCCACAGCGCGGCGAGGTCGTGGTCTTCCGGGGCACCGACCAGTGGGTTCCGCAGGTGGACGTGCAGCCGCCCACCAGCTTCGCCGACAAGCTCGGCCGCACCGTCGGCGACCTGGTCGGCGTCGGTCGGCCCGGCGAGAAGGACTTCATCAAGCGTGTCATCGCGCTGCCCGGGGACCGGGTGAGCTGCTGTGACGACCAGGGACGGGTGCTGGTCAACGGCACCCCGTTGGACGAGTCGGCGTACGTGCTGCGCGACTCGCCGCTCGATCTCCCGCCGAATCCGCAGGAGTGCCGTTCCCGCCGGTTCGAGGAGATCGTGGTCCCGCCCGGTCAGATGTTCGTCCTCGGCGACCACCGGCAGGTCTCGCAGGACGCGCGGTGCCAGGGCACGGTGCCGATCGACAACGTGGTCGGGCGGGCGTTCGCGGTGGTCTGGCCGTCCGACCGGTGGCATTCGCTGCCGATCCCCGACACCTTCGCCACCGTCGCACCGCCACCCACCGCCGGGGCGGCCCCGGTACGCCCCGACCCCGACGGAGGTGTCGTCCTGCTGATCCCGATTGCGGCCACACTTTCCGTTCTCGCGCGTTCCGGACGGTGGCGCTCGGTCGGGCAACGTAGGCTCCTCCCGTGATTGACGAGCAGACCGACAAGCCGCGCCACTCCTTCTGGAAGGAACTGCCCATCCTCCTCGGGGTGGCGATCCTGGTCGCGGTACTGGTACGTGCCTTCGTACTGCAGACCTTCTTCATCCCCTCGCCGTCGATGGAGAACACTCTCAAGATCGACGATCGGGTACTTGTCAACAAACTCGTCTACCACACCCGTTCGCCGCACCGCGGTGAAGTGATCGTCTTCAAGGCGCCGATGGAGTGGAGTGGCAATCCGGCGGGGGAGGACTTCATCAAGCGGGTGATCGGTGTCGGCGGCGACCGGGTGGTCTGCTGCGACGACCAGGACCGCCTGCTGATCAACGGAACCCCGCTCGACGAGCCGTACATCTTCTCGGTCGACGGGCAGCGGGACAAGCCGGCGGACCAGGAGTTCGACGTGCGGGTGCCCGAGGGTCGGCTCTGGGTCATGGGTGATCACCGGTCCGCCTCCGGTGACTCGCTGGAGCACTACCAGCAGTCCGGGCAGAACATCGAGGCCGCCACCATCCCCGAGGACGACGTGGTGGGGCGCGCCTTCACCATCTTCTGGCCGTTCGACCGGGCGAGGATCCTGACCGTGCCGGACGAGTTCGAGGCCATCCCGAGTCCCTGACCAGGGTCGGTGCCGTCGGTGAACGGGTGCCCACCCGTCCGGGACAGCGCGGCGTGGGCGACGTCGCGGGCATCTGGCAGTCTGGTGCGGTGACCGTCTACACCCCGAGGTGTGCCGCTCGCGTCCTGCTTGTCGACGCGGCCGGTCGGTTGCTGCTGTTCCGCGGCTTCGACCCCGCCCGTCCGGAACACGGCCGGTGGTGGGTCACCCCAGGTGGAGGACTCGACCCGGGGGAGACGTACGCCGAGGCCGCGATCCGCGAGCTGGCCGAGGAGACCGGGCTCCGGGTGAGCGCGGCCGAGGTCGGTCAACCGGTGCACGCCGACGTCATCGAGTTCTCCTTCGGCGGCGTCCGGTACCGGCAGGAACAGCGGTTCTTCCTGGTCCGGGTGACGGCGCACGAGGTCGACACGGCGGGGTTCAGCGAGGTGGAGCGGGGCAGCGTCGACAGTCACCGGTGGTGGTCGGCGGACGAGTTGCGGGGCACCCGGGAGCGCTGCTACCCAGCTGACCTAGCCGAGGTTCTGGCCCGCGCGTTGGGCACGACGGCTGTCATCGAGGGACGGGCATGCTGACTCCGCCACGCACCGTGGTACGCCGGGAGGCCGGGCTCTACGCGTTGGAGCGGGCCCTGCAACGGCGCGGCTTCCGGCATGTCGCCGGTGCCGACGAGGCTGGCCGAGGTGCCTGCGCGGGGCCGCTGGTCGCCGCCGCCGTGGTGCTGCCGGAGGGCCGCCGGGGTGAGATCGACGGGCTGGCCGACTCCAAGTTGCTGACCCCGGCCAGTCGGGAGCGGATCCACGACGAGGTCGTCGAGCGCGCGCTGGCGTACGCGGTGGTGGTCGTCCCGGCCGAGGAGGTCGACGCCCGGGGACTGCACGTGTGCAACCTGGCCGCGATGCGCCGAGCGCTGGCGTCGCTCGCGGTCCGGCCGGAGTACGTGCTGACCGACGGGTTCGGCGTGGACGGCCTCGGTGCGCCCGGGCTCGCGGTGTGGAAGGGCGATCGGGTGGCCGCCTGCGTGGCGGCGGCGAGCGTGCTGGCGAAGGTCACCCGGGACCGGATCATGGTTGACCTGGACGCCGAGCATCCCGGCTACGGGTTCGCCGAGCACAAGGGGTACATCACCGCCGAGCACACCGCCGCGCTGCGGGAGCGCGGGCCGTGTCGGGAGCACCGTTACTCGTACGTCAACGTGGCCACCGTCTCCGGGCTCGACGGCCGGCCACCCCGCTCGCGGCGACCGCTCGGCGCAAGCCGGGACGAGCCGATGGGGCGCTCGGGCGCCGTAGGGGGTACCGTCGGCGTGGCGTTGGGCGAGCAGCCTCGGCCTCCGGCGCCGGTGGGGGAAGATGTGGTCATGGAAGGCGGAGTGCGATGAGCGCGGAAGATCTCGAGAAGTACGAGACCGAGATGGAGCTCCAGCTCTACCGGGAGTACCGCGACATCGTCCGTCAGTTCTCCTACGTGGTGGAGACCGAGCGCCGTTTCTACCTCGCCAACCAGGTCGACCTGCACGTCCGCAACTCCGACGGCGAGGTCTACTTCGAGGTGGAGATGCACGACGCCTGGGTCTGGGACATGTACCGGCCTGCCCGGTTTGTGAAGAATGTCCGGGTGATGACGTTCAAGGACGTGAACGTGGAGGAGTTGGAGAAGCCGGACATCTCTCTGCCCGCCGACTCCGGCTTCGGCGGCTGACCCCGCGTACCGCCGCAGCGACGACGGCCCCCACCCGCCGCGCGTCCGGCGTCCACAGTGCACCCGGTTGTACGTCAGTGCCCGGCGGCCTCCGGCCGCCCGACGAACTCGAACATCGTCGCGCCGGCCGGCCGCTGTCGCGGCGGACCGAGTAGCCGGTGCGCGCCCACGCCGACCCCCTCCGCCGGGGTGCTGACCGAGACCTGCTCGAACCCTTCCGCGACGAACCAGTCGCAGATCGTCGGTACCAGGTCCGGCTCCCATCGCCCCCGGGTCCAGACGACGGTGCCGCCGGTGGCGCAGAGCCAGGCGCAGTGGCCCACCACCGCGCGTACGTCGGCATCGGAGATGTTGCCGAAGATGCCGCACGCCAGCACCAGGTCGGCCGGGACCATCCCGACGTAGGCGTCGCTGTCGGCCGCGTCGCCGCAGCTCACCTCGACTCTCGACAGTCCCGCCTGGCGGACGGCGGCGCGGGCCAGCTCCACGTTGCGGGGCTCCTGCTCGACCAGCAGGGCGGTCACGTCGCCGCCACGCGGGTGGGTCGCCAGCACGGGGATCAGATCCCGGCCCTGCCCGGCGCAGAGGCTGACCGCCCGCAGCGAACCGGCCGGCGCCTCGTCCAGGGCGGTGCCGATCCGCCGGCGCACCTCGGTCAGCCGCCGCGACAGCGACGAATCCGGGTCCTCGTAGTGGTGGTGCCAGGCGTACCAGTCGCGGGTCACGTCCTGAGCCTAGGCGACCCTCGTCTATAGCAGATCGACCAGTTCACCGCGGACTGTCCACAGGCCCCCCCGTCGTCCACAGGTGGGCCGTCCGGGGTGGTGCCGGGCGATGGCTCCGGCCAGGCTCGACCGCATGCGGCCTCGGATGTCGATACTCGGCGGACTCACGACGCTCCTGCTGCTGGCCCCGACCGGCCTGGCAGGCGGTGCGGCCCGGGCAGGTGGTCGGCCGCCCGCGCCGCCCTCGTCCGCCGCACCGGACGGTTGGTCGCCCCCGTCGGGCGGCTGGTTCCGCACGCTGACCGCAGCGCAGGCGAGGGACACCCCGGGCATCGGCGGTGGCGGCCCGTTCCGGTGGCCGGTCGACGGTGTGCCGCAGGTCGATGGAGGCGGCCCGTTCCGGTGGCCGGTCGACGGTGTGCCACGACCGGTCCGCCGGTTCGACCCGCCGCCCCGACCGTGGCTGGCCGGTCATCGGGGAGTCGACCTGCTCGCCCCGGTCGCCGCCACCATCCGGGCGGCCGGTGCCGGCACGGTCCTGTTCGCCGGCATGGTCGCCGGCCGGCCGGTGGTCACCGTGGGCCACGCCGACGGCCTACGGACCACGTACGAACCGGTCCGACCGACCGTCACGGTGGGCGCGGTGGTGTCGGCCGGTACGCCTCTGGGCACGTTGCGGCCCGGGCACGCCGGCTGTCCGGCCACCGCCTGCCTGCACTGGGGACTGCGCCGGGGCGAGGACTACCTCGACCCGCTGGCCCTGCTCGGTCTCGGACGGGTCCGACTGCTGCCCGTCGGCGACCTCACCGTCGCCGCGGTGCGTCCGCTCACCGCTGGGCGAGCAGACCGGGCAGCCCGACCGCCAGTCGCTGGTACTCCTCGGGCACGTTGTAGACCTGGCCGCACAACCGCAGCCAGCCGCGACCGTCCCAGGTCGTGACGGCGACCTGGGCGGCGAGCCGCTCCGCCATCCGGGACTGCAACGCCCGGGCACCGTCCAGGGTCGTGGCGAGCCCCGCCGGCAACGGCACGAGCCGCATGGCGACCGTCGGTCCGCCCGGGTCGGGCAGGTCGGCCGGTGGCACGCCGAGCGCGTCCCCCACCACCCGTTGCCCGTACGCGGCCAGTCCGGCGTTGTGCGCGCGTACCCGGTCGACGCCGAGGCTGCGCAGTGTGTAGAGCCCGGCCGGTGCGCTCAACCAGGCCGTGTAGTCCGAGGTGGCCTGCCACTCCAGGCGGGCCGGGAAGCCCGAGTCCTGTTCCCAGGAGACGACAAGCGGCTCGATCCGGTCCCGCCACGGTGCCGACACCACCAGCACGGCGGTGCCGCGCGGTGCGTACCCCCACTTGTGCAGGTTGCCCACCCAGAAGTCGGCGCCGATGCTGCGCACCGACGCCGGCAGCATGCCGGGAGCGTGTGCGGCGTCGACAAGCACCGGGACGCCGTGCTCACCGGCCACCCCGACGATCGCGGCGACCGGGAACAGCCGGGCCGTTGCCGAGGTGAGCTGGTCGACCACCAGCAGCCGGGTCCGGCCGGGCCGCAGCCCGTCCCGGACGATCTGCACCACCTCGTCGTCGGTGGCGGTCAACGGCACCCGCAGGACCCGGTGCGTGGCCCCGGTGCGGCGGCACTCCCGGCGGATGGAGTAGGCCACGGCACCGTAGCCGTGGTCGGTGGTGAGCACCTCGTCACCGGACCGCAGCCCCAGGGACTGGAGCACCACGGCGGCGCCGGTGGTGGCATTGGTGGTCAGGGCGGCGCCCTCGGGATCGGCACCGAGGAAACCCGCCAGGTGCCGGCGAGTGTGCGCGATCCGGTCGACCAGGCCCTGCGTGAAGAACCGCAGCGGGTCGGCCTCCATCTCGTCGCGTAGCCGTTGCTGGGCGCGCTGCGCCACGATCGGCACCGCCCCGAACGAGCCGTGGTTGAGGTGGCTTACCGCCGGGTCCAGAGAGAAGAGCAGACGGGCGCCCGCGATCGGCTCGGGCGGCGGCGGGACGCTCACCCGATGATCGTAGCCGTCGGGCTCGGTGTGCCCGTGGTGCTGCCGCCGTCACCGGCCGGGACGGGGAGCAGCGGGCACGGTCCGGGACGGCGGCCCGCCGCCGGGAGATCGTGCGTGGCGCGGAGGCACCCGTGCCGCCTGTCGTCAGGCGCGCGGGTGGGCCTGGCGGTAGGCGGCTCGGAGCCGTTCCACCGAGACATGCGTGTAGATCTGGGTGCTGGCCAGCGAGGAGTGCCCCAGCAGTTCCTGCACCGCCCGCAGGTCCGCGCCGCCTTCGAGCAGGTGGGTCGCGGCGGTGTGGCGCAGCGCGTGCGGGCTGGTCCGGGGCAGCCCCGCCGCCTCGGCGTGATCGCCGACGATCCGACGAGCCATGGTCGGATGCAGCCGGCCACCCCGGGCGCCGAGCAGCAGCGCGTCCCGGGATCCGGGGACCGCCAGCATTGGCCGCCCGTGCCGCAGCCAGTCGTCGAGGGCGCGTTGCGCCGGCAGGCCGTACGGCACCGTCCGCTCCCGCCCACCCTTGCCGCGTACCCGGACGACCCGCCGATCCTGGTCGACGTCGGCCGTGTCGATTCCGCACACCTCGCTGACCCGTACCCCGGTGCCGTAGAGCAGTTCGAGCAGTAGCCGGTCGCGCAGCCGTACCGCCTCGCCGGCGGCGGATGGGTCTTCGGCTGACGGCGGGGGACCGGCGACGGCTGCCGGACCCCCGGAGACGGGTGTGGCCGCGGGGTGGGCGGGTCTCTCGACGAGCAGGGTCGCCTGCTCGGGACGGAGCACCGTGGGAAGTGTCCGGCGCGGTCGAGGGCTGGCCAGCGTGGCGGCGACGTCCGTGGGCAGCAACCCGTGCCGGTGCGCCCAGGCGCTGAAGGTCCGGGCCGCGGCGGCCCTGCGGGCCAGCGAGGTGCGGGCAGCGCCGGTGGTGCGCTGCCGGGCCAGCCAGCTGCGTACCGTGTCGAGGCTCAGGTCGGCCACCTCGGTGCAGCCCATCCGCCCAGCATGATCCAACAGCGACACCAGATCGGCGACGTACGCCCGCACCGTGTGTGCCGAACGGTTGCGGACCGAGGCCAGATATCCCGCGAACTCGTCCACCGCGTCCCGCAGGGGTGCCGGCAGCGCGTCGTGCATCGCCTGGGTGCCGTTGGCGGCCGGCACGTGCCCGCCCATCCCGCCCATCCTGCCCACGAGATCCACCCTACGGTCGGCCTGCCTGGACGGCGAACAGGTGGCCCGCCGGGCGGCACCCGATGATCAAGCGGAAGGTGGAGCGTCACCGCCGATCGGCCTGCCCACCGGCACGACCGGGCCGGGTTGGGTCGGCGCGTTCGGGCCGGGTCGGGCCGGCGTGCCCGGTCGGCTCGGCGGGACCAGGGCGTAGCCGTCCTCCCGGCGGACCACCAGGGCCAACTCCTCCAACAGCGGCAGTTTGCGCAGCACCGTGCGAACGGCAAGCCCCGCCCGCACGGCGAGGGCGTCCACATCGACGCGGCCGCGTCGCGGCATCGCCTCCACGATCGACCGGGCGTCGTCGTCGAGCAGGTCGGCGGGGCGTTCGGGCCCGCGCGGCACCGGGGCCAACTCGCCGATCCGACCCACCTCCTCCAGCACGTGGGCCAGGCCGGTCACCAGTCGCGCCTCCAGGTGCTCCCGAAGCAGCTCGTGGGCACCGACCGACATGGCGGACGTGACCGGGCCCGGCACCACCATCGCCGGACGACCCAGGGCGATGGCCCGTCGGGTGGTCTGCGTGGCGCCGCTGCGGGCCGCGGCCTCGACCAGCACCGTGCCCCGGGTACCCGCCGCGATCACCCGGTTGCGGATGAGAAAACGGGGACGCAGCGGCTCCGCGCCCGGCGGCCACTCGCTGACCAGCAGACCGGTGTCGGCGATCCGGTCGAACAGCGCCGCGTTGCCCATCGGGTAGGCGCGGTCCACCCCGCAGGCGAGCACGGCGACGGTGCGCCCACCGGCGTTCAGCGCCCCACGATGCGCGGCGGCGTCGATGCCGAACGCGCCGCCGGAGACGACGGTCCAGTCCCGGTCGGCCAGGCCGTAACCCAGATCGGTCGCGACGTGGGTGCCGTACGCCGTGGCGGCCCGAGACCCGACCACCGCCACGGACCGGTCCAGCGCCTCCGCCAGCGGCCACGAGCCGCGTACCCAGAAGCAGAGCGGCGGTGCGGTCTCGACATCCACCCGGCGGCGGGTGTCGGACAGGCGGAGCATACGCAGCTGTTCCACCGTCTCCGGCCATTCGTCGTCGCCGGGGATGACGATCCGGACACCGAGTCGCTCGGCGCGGCACAGGGCCGCGGCGGCGATCGCCCTGGCGTCACCGCCCCGGCTGCGCGCCGCCACCGACTCGCGCAGCGCCTGCTGGGGTGCTCCGCCGTCCAGCAGCAGGTCCAGCGCGCCCACCGGGCCGAGCTCATCGACCAGCGCGTGCACCGACCGGGTGCCCGGCTCGGCCAGCCAGGTCAACGCCACCCGTGCCAGGGTCAACTCCTCGTGGCTGCTCATGTGCCCTCTCCCGTCCTGAGCGTGATGGCCTCGCCGACGTCTCCCGCGTCCGGCCGGGCCCGTCCGTCGAGGTCGGCGATCGTCCAGGCGAGTCGGACGACCCGGTCGAAGCCACGGGCGGAGAGCGAACCGGAGTCGAGCCGGGACCGCAGATCGGCGGTGACGCGGTTGGGCAGCCGCCACGGTGCCCGACGTAGCTGCGGGCCGGGTATCTCGGCGTTGAGCCGCCGACCCAGCGGTGCCCAACGTGCGGCCGCCGCCGCACGTGCCGCCACCACCCGCCCGGCGACCACCGTGGAGGATTCGTGGCTGGTCGACTCCATCAGCTCGGCGGCGCGCATCGGAGGCAGCCGCACCTGGAGATCGATCCGGTCGAGCAGCGGACCGGAGAGCCGGCCGAGGTAACGACGGCGGGCCTGCGGAGCACACTCGCAGCGGTCGTCGCCGGCCGGGTTCGCACACGGACACGGATTGGCCGCGAGGACCAGCTGGGCGCGGGCCGGATATTCGGCGCTGCCTCGGCTGCGGGTCAACAGCACCCGGCCGTGCTCCAACGGCTGACGCAGCGCCTCCAGCGCCGCCTTGCTGAACTCCGGTGCCTCGTCCATCAGCAGTACCCCCCGGTGGGCGAGCGAGATCGCACCGGGGCGGGCGAGCCCGGACCCGCCACCGACGATCGAGGGGACGGTCGCGGTGTGATGAGGTGCCTGGAACGGCGGACGCCGGATCAACCGGCCACCCGCCGGCAACAGGCCGGCGATCGAGTGCAGCGCGGTGACCTCCAGGGCCGCCTCGTCGTCCAGTTCCGGCAGGATCGACGGCAGGCGTTCGGCGAGCATCGTCTTGCCCGCACCCGGGGGCCCGATCAGCGCCAGGTGATGCCCACCGGCGGCGGCGATCTCCAGCGCCCGTCGACCCAGCCCCTGGCCGGCTACCTCGGCCAGGTCGGGCCCGGGTGCGGGCGGCGGCGGAGCGTCGACCGGTGGCTCGATCAGCGGTCTGCCGTCGCGGACGAAGGCGACCAACCGGTGCAGGGTGTCGACGCCGCGGACCAGCAGGCCGGGCACGACCGCCGCCTCGGCGGTGTTGCCGGCCGGGACGATCACCCGTCGGATGCCGGCCTTCGCCGCCGCGGCGACCATCGGCAGTACGCCCCGGACCGGTCGCACGGTGCCGTCCAGGCCCAGTTCCCCGAGCACCGCCACGCCGTCCAGCGGCAGCAGCGGAAGCTCGCCGGAGCCGCCGAGCAGCGCCACCGCGATCGCCAGGTCGAACGCCGAACCGAATTTGGGCAGGGTGGCCGGTAGCAGGTTGAGGGTGATCCGGCGGTTCGGCCACCGTTGGCCGGAGTTGACCACCGCGGCCCGGACCCGGTCGCGCGCCTCGTGCAGGGCGGTGTCGGGCAGGCCGGAGATCACCACTGCGGGCAGGCCGGCGGCGAGATCCACCTCCACCTCCACCAGCTGTCCGGTCACTCCGACCAGACCGACGCAGAGCACCCGGGCGTAACTCACCGCGTCACCTCGGCGCGTGCGGTGCCGCGACACGGCCCCAACGCACCGGGCCGACCGGTCCGGCCGCTGCGCCCGCTCACCGGAAGGCGTCCTTGACGTGCTCGACCCGCGCCCGGCCGAGGCGGGGCAGCAGCACCGAGATGACGTCGAAGCGCACCTCGTCGGCGGTGGTGCCGGTGGCGGCGAGCCAGGCGGCGGCAAGCCCCCGCAGCCGGCGGGCCTTGCGCGGCACCACCGCCTCGGCGGGGCTGCCGAAGGTGGCGGTCCGCCGCGTCTTCACCTCGCAGAAGGCGAGCACCGGCCCGTCCCAGGCGATGATGTCGATCTCTCCGGAGCGGCAGCGCCAGTTGCGGGCCACCGGGCGTAGTCCCGCCTCGATGAGGTGCCGCACGGCGCAGCGTTCCCCGTAACCGCCGATCGCCTGGTTCCGCTTGGTCATGACCGGCACACTGCTCCGGGCCGGGACTCGCGGCGACCCCGCCGTGGTGGCCTGTGGACAACCGAGGGTGTTGTGGACGACCGGACGATCATGCCCCGGATGTGCTAGCGCGACCTTTTTGGGCTGGTCAGGTGCGGGGTCGAATGGCGTACCAACCGCCTGTCGCATACGGTGCCGGGCGTGGACGGACGACGCAGTTTCGCCGACGACCAGGAGCCCCGCTGGTATCCGGGCGACCATGACCGTGGCTACACCGACCCGCAGTGGCGTCCGGCGGAAGAGGGGCGCCACCCCGGCGACGAGCCCCGCGCGGTACCCGAGCAGCGCGGTGACGACGACGACCGGTACGGCTCGCCGCGGCGGGCGGCGCTGACGGACCCGCTCGGCGATGTGGCGGGGGAGCCCGAGCGCTACCGGGCGTCGCGTTCCCGCCGAACGGAACCGGCGGGACCGGACGTCTCCGGTGAACTGCCGGTCGACCGCCCGGGCCGGCGTGCCGCGTACGAGGTGGGCCCGACCAGCGGCGGAGCGCCGTTGTCCACGGATCCGACCCGCGCCGTGCTGGCCGGATACCCGATCGTCGAGGCCAAGCGCGGACCGGAGGCGACCAACCCGCTGGAACAGCCGACCGGCCCGGTGCCGTCGGTGGCACCCCGGACGGAACCGCCGGTGGGCGAGGTACCGCCCGGTCCCGCCGAAGCCGTGCCCGGTCACCCGGCGGCTGGCCATCCGGCACCCGGTCCACCGGCGGGCGGCGTGCTGCCCGGGGACGGTGTCTACCGGACCCGGCGGCCGGTGCTCGCGGTGCTGTTCGCGGCGCTGGTCGTGATCTTCGAGGTGCCGGCGGCGCGGGTGCTGCTGCACGGCGCGACCGCCGATCCGGTTGCCGCCGGGGACGTGCTGGCCGGCACATTCCTGGTCTGTGGGCTGCCGATCTTCGCGGCCGGCCTCTACGGGCTGCGGACGACCGGGTTCTCCCTGCTCGACGGCGCGCGGGGCTGGCTGCGACCGCCGACGGCCTACCTCACGGTCGGCCTGGCGCTCTTCCTGGTGGCCGCGCTCGCCGCCGGCTGAGGAGGTCGGGCCACCGGCCGCGCGCCGCCGAGGGCGGCGGGGCGTAGCCGGCGGCGGACGGTGGCCTGGCCGCCGGCCGCACGCGGGTCGGCCGCCGGTGGCTGCACGCGGGTCGGCCGCCGGTGGAGCGGAGTCTCACCGCACCCGGGCGTGGCACGGTCGGGAGAGCGCGTACACTGGTCAACCGGCGACCGCCTCGTGCGGTCGACCTCGCGTGCCCTCCTCACGAGTCGTCGTGCGGCGGCGGCCTCCCTGGTCCCGACCCCGGTCGGGCCCACCATGGTCGACGACCGGGCACCAGGACGCCCGGCCGCCGGCCGGGCGGGACAACCAGGGACCGCAAGGAGTACGAATCATGGCCGTCGTGACCATGCGTCAGCTGCTGGAGAGTGGTGTTCACTTCGGGCACCAGACCCGGCGGTGGAACCCGAAGATGAAGCGTTTCATCTTCACCGAGCGCAACGGCATCTACATCATCGACCTGCGCCAGACCCTCGACTACATCGAGAAGGCGTACGACTTCGTGCGCAACACGGTGGCCGAGGGCGGCAGCATCCTGTTCGTCGGCACGAAGAAGCAGGCGCAGGAGGCGATCGCCGAGCAGGCGACCCGCGTCGGCCAGCCGTACGTCAACCACCGCTGGCTCGGCGGCATGCTCACCAACTTCCAGACGGTGTACAAGCGGCTGCAGCGGATGAAGGAGCTCGAGGCCCTCGGTGACCTCAGCGGCACCGCAGCCGGCTACACCAAGAAGGAGACCCTGCAGCTCTCCCGCGAGAAGATCAAGCTGACCCGTACCCTGGGCGGCCTGCGGGACATGCAGAAGCTCCCGGCCGCGGTCTGGGTGGTCGACACCAAGAAGGAGCACATCGCCGTCGACGAGGCCCGCAAGCTGGGCATCCCGGTGATCGCCGTGCTCGACACCAACTGCGACCCGGACGAGGTCGACTTCCCGATCCCGGGTAACGACGACGCGATCCGCTCGGCCGAGCTGCTGACCAAGGTCGTCGCCGCCGCCGTGGCCGATGGCCTGATCGCCCGCTCCGGCCGTCGCCGGGGCGGCGACGAGAAGCCGGAAGCGGGTGTCGCCACCGACGAGCCGCTGGCCGAGTGGGAGCGCGAGCTGCTCGAGGAGCCGAAGAAGGCCGACGAGCAGCAGCCGGCCGCCGAGCAGCCCGCGGCCGAGCAGCCCGCCGCCGAGCAGCCGGCCGCCGTCTCCGGCCCGTGACCGTACCGCCGTGCGGGGCCCCCCCCCACCCACCGCGGGGGCCCGGCGGCGGGGGGCCCCGCGCCCCCCACACCGCCCCCC